>JAGPKI010000095.1:1347-5556 GCA_018054005.1 Caldisericia bacterium | reverse complement strand
AAAGGTGAGAAAAAGGAAGCTGAAGAACACAAAGAAGAAGATTATTATTACAAAGAAAGCTTCCACGGTAAATTTTTGAGGGAGATTGCACTTCCACAAAAAATTAAATCTGATGCTGCGAAAGCTACTTATGAAAATGGAATCTTAAAGATTAGTGTTCCAAAAGCAGAAGAATCAAAAGCAAAAAAGATTCAAGTTGCTTAACCAACCAATCTTTGCTTTTGATATGCTATCAGATTCAGGAATGTAAGGCTTAATATCAATAAGAGGAGTTGAATCTAACATATCAACTCCTCTTATTGATATTGTTAAACTTTCGATTTTAATCAACTTTACTACAGTAAATCCAATAGGATTTGGTCTTTTCGGAGATCGCGTTGAAAAAACTCCACGCATTTCAGAACTAATTTCTGGTTTAACAATAAGAGAAAAATCTTTAACCTTATGCATATGAAAAAGAATTATTAGGTGAGAAAAACCTTCCAAATCTTTTAGTCCTTCAGCATACTCAGGATATATTTCAATATACCCATCAATATTTCTTGCTTTTATTGATTGCATTGGAACTAAAGATAATTCTTTAAATGGAGTTCGAATCAAGCCTATTGGTTTATAAATTATTTCTCTCATAAAAATATTCCCCTCCAATTAAAAAAATTTTTGAACGTTACTCTTTTTATTATAATTAGAATTGTTAAAACATATTTTGATATTGGAGGTAGAAAAATGGATCCAAAAGCATTATTTAAGATTAGCTACGGGGTTTATATAATTTCTTCAAAAAAAGAGGGTAAAATTAACGGGCAAACTGCTAATACTCTTTTTCAAATAACATCTGATCCAGCTACAGTAGCTATAAGTATTAACAAACAAAACTTGACTCACGAGTTTATCGAAGAAAGTGGAGTTTTTTCAGCATCAATTCTTTCAACTGATGCTCCGCTAAATCTAATTGGTAAATTTGGTTTCAAGTCAGGGAAAGATACTAATAAATTTGAAGGAGTTAATTATAAAATTGGTAAAACTGGTTCTCCAATAGTCCTTGATAGTGCAGTAGCTTATTTAGAAGCAGAAGTAATAAATAAATTAGATGCAGGTACACATACAATCTTCCTTGGTAAAATTGTAGATGCAGAAATATTAAGTGATAAAGAACCAATGACATATGCTTATTATCACGAAATCAAGAGAGGCACAACTCCAAAAACTGCGCCAACATATATAAAAGACGACCAAAGGAAGGATTAAATTGATGAAAAAGTATAAGTGCACAATTTGTGGTTATGTTTATGATCCTGAAATGGGTGATCCAGAATCAAACATAAAACCTGGTACAGCTTTTGAAGACCTACCAGAAAATTGGGTATGCCCTATATGCGGTGCCGATAAAGACCAATTTGAGCAAATTTAGAAGGGAGAGAATAAAATGTATCCAATAGAATTTAGAAAAAACATCTTTTCCGTAGGAGCTATCGATTGGAATAGAAGATTATTCGATGAATTAATTCCTCTTCCTGATGGAACAAGCTACAATTCATATTTGATTAAGGGAAGCGAAAAAATAGCTCTCATTGACACCGTTGATCCAACAAAAAAAGAAGTGCTTTTCAATAACCTCAAATCTTTAAATATCAATCATATTGATTATGTTATAGCCAACCATGCAGAACAGGATCATTCTGGATCAATACCATTTGTATTGGATGCTTTTCCAGATGCAAAAGTTGTATGTTCTTCAAAATGTAAAGAAATATTAACTGAATTACTTCTAATTCCACCAGACAAATTTATGGAGGTAAAAGACGGAGAATTCTTATCTCTCGGAGATAGAACACTCGAATTTATTACTTATCCCTGGGTTCATTGGCCAGAAACAATCCTTACATATTTAATAGAGGACAAAATATTATTTCCATGTGATTTCTTTGGATCACATCTTGCCTCGAATAATTTATATGTACAAAATGAAGAGTTAGTCCTTGAATCTGCAAAAAGATATTATGCTGAGATTATGATGCCCTTTAGAACTGTAATAAGAAATAATTTTTCTAAACTTGATAAATATGATATAGATTTGATTGCACCAAGTCATGGACAAATATACTCAAAGCCAGAACTTATTATAAATGCTTACAAAGACTGGACATCAGATAATGTTAAGAATGAAGTAGTAATAGTTTATGTTTCGATGCATCAAAGCACAGAAAAAATGGTTGAATATATTGTTAATGCTTTAACAGGAAGAAATATTTCTGTAAAACAATTTTGTTTACCCAATTCTGATATAGGTAAAATTGCTATTTCTCTTGTCGATGCAGCAACAATTATTCTTGGGACTCCTACAATATTAGGAGGAGCACATCCGTATGCCTTATTTGCTACTGCTCTTGTAAATGCATTGAGGCCTAAAACAAAGTTCGCTTCTATTATTGGCTCTTATGCATGGGGTGGAAAAACAATTGAACAGGTAACAGGTATGTTATCATCACTTAAAGTAGAAGTTTTAAGCCCAGTATTAGCAAAAGGATATCCAAAAGAAGGGGACTACAAAGCTCTTGAAAACTTAGCTAATACTATATCAGAAAAACATAAAGGTCTATCGCTAATTTAGAAAAGAGTACTCTTTCTGCTACCAGTTTATTTCTGGGACTGTACCACTTTCTATATCTATTCCGAGCCCTATACTCAGATCGTGATGGTAACTCTTAGATTTTTGTTGCCAGCTCATATTGTTCCCGCATATATCTCTTGAGTAGGTATCGTTTCCACCAATATCTATAAATATCCCAACATCAGGAATAAAATTCCGCCATGTATTCGCTTTGGGGTCTACTACATGATTCGCATAGCCAATTGCATCCTTTCCCATATTATCTTTATCAAGTACATCGTATATATCATCTCCACCAATATTAACTGCAAATCCCATACCATTTGCAGTACTTGAACCAATTAATATACCACCTGATGTTTTCTCTTTTTTCACTTCTCCAGTTTTTTCATCCTTAACTTCAGTTTCATACCAGCACTCATACTTATCATTTCCATTCTTATCAATGTGCCATGAAATTGATATATCGTGAGCACCACCAACCGATATAGCTTGTCTTGCTTTATACACATCGTCTCCATTTTCATCCAGTAACTCCGTTATTCCCATATGAGCTGTTCCACTTTGAACAAAGAAATATGCATCGTAATAATCGTTTCCTTCTTTATCGTAAAGAATGCCAACTGCATACCAATAACCACACGCTTGAGCATAAATCCCTGCAGTGTATTTATCATTGCCTTTTAGATCTACGAGAATCCCGATTCCACCACCCATTGAATGTCCATCATATAAATCTGCTCTTCTACCAAAACCACATCCCTGGCATAACGAATAATTTACATTGTCATTGTGCCCCAAAACACCAGGAAATAGAATGTCGTAAGGTTCCGCTATGTAATTATCATCACCTTCTGTATCAAGAAGTAGGCCATATCCACCTGTAAAGCCAAAAGCTTGGGACTCATAGTAAGCATAGTATGTATCATCCCCACCAATGTTTACAAGATTTGCAACTCCAAATTGTGCAGCACCCTGACTGAATATTCGAGCTTTAAAACTATCATCTCCGCCCTTATCCCAGAGTAATCCTACGCCCCAGGTAGCAGCAGCTTGGGCATTATCCCATGCCTCATAATTATCATTTCCTGAATAATCAAGTAAAATCCCTATACCAAAGACACCCACTCCTTGGGCAGCTTTATCCCTTTTAGTAGCTAAGTATGTATCATCTCCCGAGAAATCCATAACAACAGAGATGGGATGATCTAAAGAATAAGTTGCGGCAGTTGCTCCAAGATATTTGTCATTTCCATCGCAATCAACAATCAGTAGATAGTCATCACCCACATACTCATTTTTACTCGAATCTCCATAAAAAGCCAATTTACCGATTGGAGTTGGAATTTCAAAATTAAATCCAGCAGTAGAAACCTTATCTTTGCCAAACATTATATTTTCAATTTTAAATATAGAATAGATTAATGGAATTGTTCCATAGTACAAATCTTTATAATCAAACTTATCACTCAAATCCCAGATTAATGCATCTGCATCTTTAATTTCCCCAACATCAGTTGTAAGAGCTAAAGCTACTTTGAAAGCTTCATCCCATTTATCTTTTGGCCAATTTCTCAAGGCTCTATCTCTATACTTAT
>JAGPKI010000095.1:0-1247 GCA_018054005.1 Caldisericia bacterium | reverse complement strand
CCATCATAACGATTCCAGCTACCAGAAACAGCATTAGTGCTTTGTTTAACAAACATAGGAACTTTTAAAGGGTTGTTCCACCACCTTTTAAACCATGGTAATGACATTTTAGCATCAGTTTGAACCATTGACTCTAAAACTTCTGGATCATATTTTATATCAGTTTTATCATAACCATAATCTGATAAAAGCTTTGCAAAAACATCATCTTCAGCAGTTGCAGAATTTACAAATGTAAAAGAAATAAAAAGAGATAAAACTAAAAAGCAGATAAAAAGTTTTTTCATTTTTTAATTCCTCCTTCTTTGGATTTTCTTCTATTTTTAATTCTCATAATTATGAGAAAAATAATAATCGCAATCGCTAATGGTATTGCTGCGTCTACGAGTATTATTACAATCCACTGGAAAAAGACAATCATAAAATTAAGCACACCAATAAACCCATTCTTAATATAGCTCCACCATTGTGTAAACGAAAATGGATTTAATTTAGGTTCATTTTGAGATTTAAAAGCTTTAGGATCTTGAATTATATCAACTCTAACGGTTGAAAAATCTACTAAATTATCCCAGAGTTTAATTTGACCTTGAAGCTTTTCGATTCTTTCCTGCACTGAATCAATTTCCTTTTGAACTTTAAGAATCTCATCGATTGTTTTTGCTTGCTCCATTATTTCGAAAAGCTTTTGCCTTTGGTTTAATGCATTTTCAAGCCTTGCTTTTACATCATAATAATCGGAGGTAATTTCTTCTGTGCTAATTGTCAAATCTTTAACTTTACCGATACTATCAAAATATTTTATGAAATCATTAAGTTTTTGTGAAGGCAATCGTATTTCTATATAAATTTTTATTCCTCTTTTAGTCTCTGTTTTACTTGAATTAGAGATATAACCACCAAGCCTTGCAACTTCATCATTTATAGCATTATTTGCCCCAGCTGGATCTTGAACCTCTAAATTTAAATGAGCATTCTGGATAATTTTCCTCTGTTGATTAGGTGGTGAATTTTCAGTTATAGATCTGTCCTCTGAGCCTTTATATTCTTGACCTGGTACATTTGATGCAGCTTGTTGCTCAAGTTGGATATCACTTGTACCTCGATTGGTTCCGCAACTAGATAGAACAAATATGAAAGATATAGATAGTATTATTAAAACAAACTTTTTCATATTCCCCTCCTAATAGGAGCTTTACAAAAATTTTAGTTAAAAGAAATTATATTTTAATTATACAATAATTTAT
>JAGPKI010000094.1 GCA_018054005.1 Caldisericia bacterium | reverse complement strand
AAATGTTACAAATTTTTCAAAGAATTTTAAAAATCAGCACAAGTTGCCAAGGCCTAACCGCAATTAGATAATCACATTTTTTAAAAAAGATGTCTTTGTAGAGTTTCTATAGGAGTTAAAATAAAACAGTTCTTGAAATAATACCATTCAAATTATTATATCTTAGACTAAGTATTGGCAAGATTAATATCCTTTATTATAGTCTATTTTATGCAGGGAGTGATTGCTCACCCTCTGAGTTTTAGGACGTTGTCCCATTCGGTTTGGGGAACACCAGTGAAGAGTTTTCTCCAAGTATTATTTTTGAAAGAATGTTCCCGTCTTTATCTAATGTTTCTAAATTACCGTTCTCGTAAGTAAGATGCATAACTCCTGCCGCTTCTCCATTTTCATTAATCAAATAAATATAGCAATCTTTAACTGAATTTTTTTGGATGATAATCATATCGTTATAACTTCCCAAGTAATGAGGAAGAATAGGACCTTCCTCATTACTGGCCTTAGGAAAAAGATTAGGTGGTAACTTTACTTTCCATTCACTGCAGATTAGAGTATCAATATCTACCTTTGCTCCTACGATGCAACAGCCAGCAGGTAAATAAAAGCTTCCATCAAAATAGATAGAGTTTGAAGGAAGTGGGGGATTGCTTGGAGAAAGATGTGCATCCTCATTTACAGAAATCTTAGACCATTTTGTTGTCCAATCCTTTTTGTCTACAGTGCAGAGAAATAAATCCATACCTGTCCTGGGATTATAACCTCCACAAACAAGAATATTCAATTTTGTTTCTTCGTTATCAATTGCAATTGGATAACCAGTTTTATAATTTGTGTCCGAAAATATATAATTAAGGTCAAGCTCTTTTTCAATGTATTCTTTACCATTCCATAGTTTTACTGTGTATCTGTAGTCGCCAGCTTTTTCGTTTGTGATTCTTATCATTTCCACATCTTTTCCAAACATTGATAGTGGAGTTCCTAGACCATCAGGCTGACCTGTAATGTCCACAATACTTAATATCTCTGTATGGTTGTACAGATTTACGCTACTTTGAAAAAACGAAGGAAGAATAAGGACATCTTTCCCATTCCAATAAACAGGTCCGTAGCCAAAACTGTCCCCATAAAATGCCACTGCCATATTTGCTTTATCTGTTGGAGGTGGAAAAGGTGAAACAGTGTAAACGATTTTGTCAGTTTTGGTAATCTTTCCATTTGTTAAGTTCCAATAACTAAGGTAGGCAACTTTATTAGAATCGCTATTAGTTATTATAGCAAAGAAAGGAATAGAATTCTCAGGCACTTTAATGCTTGTCTTATTACAGCCTAAAAGAGAAGTGCTTACTAAAAAAACAACTAAAACTAAAACTGTAATGTACCTTTTCATTTTTTGCCTCCTCTTTAAATTTTAATTTATTTTGCTTTTCTTGAAACTTTCACTCCTGCCTTGGATAGATTCTACTTTCCACAAACTTCCTGATGCTACTCCTCTATTTTTTGCACCGACAAAGTGTCTCTTCGACATTAATTCTCATTTTTCCACTCTCATATTGCACCATCTCCTTTTAAAACATATTTTTTATTTTGTTAGCTTATGCTTTTCACTTTATAAAAACTCTTTTTCATTTTCTACATCAGCTTAATCATTTTTTGAATCAAGAAGTTTTTAAAAAAATTCCTTTTATTTTTTCTCATATAATAAGATTTCAAAACTTTCAAAATTGTTCCCGAATTTTATGGAAATTTTCTAAACTCGTACCCAAGCTTTCATAGAATTTGTAAAAAAAGTTTGAATAGTTTTAACGGAAGAAAATAAAAATCAGTCATTTGGATTAACTATGCTCTGGACATCCACAAATATTAAGGATCTATTAGAAGAGGATAAATAGAATACACAGTTATCCTCAGCATAAATAAGAGAGTCTGTGCTAAAAATAGGTTCAAAAATTTTAGTGTCGTATGCAATCTCTATAACTTTACTTTCGGCAGAATCTTCCGAATAGTGAGCTTCAACAAAGAGAATTCCATCTTTGACTTTTAGAGAAACAAACTCTACCTTTTTAAGCAAAAATAAGTCACAGGGTTGGTAGTCAAAAGAGAGCTCTTTCCCGTTAATATCATAGGCATGTATCTTATCCTTTGCATCGAAAATAAATACTTCTCCATTTTCGATATCGCATGCAATCTGAGAGCCTAAGTATTCCGGCGCATTGTTAAAAGAGTTATTATAAGTTCCTGCAATTTTTCCATTAGAAATATCAATTGAAACAGTTTTATTAGCGGCATCTCCCGAAATAAATAAATACTTATCAATCATGCTCCATCCTGTGATGTGAAATCCTGTATCTTTACTAAAGTCAATTGTACCTTGATCTTTATCAACACAGTAAACAGTTGAACCATCTGAAAGAAGGACTTTGTCTTGAAAAGTTCCTAAAATTGATGGAAAAACCCTGCCTGTTTCTGAATCTTTAGTGCCATGAATTTGAGTAAAATCGTAGTTAGATACTATTTGCCCATCTAACTTGTTTAGTTTGTAAAGCGAAACAGACTCACCATTAATGCCAACGAAATAAATAAAATTACTGTGAGGGTCAAGAGGAAGTAAAATTGCGTTCTTGAGGTTGATATCTTTACTCCAAATAACCTTACCTACATTAAGAAAATAGCACCAGATCGAAGTATTATTGGAATTTTCAGAAGAAAAATTATAAGCAACTAAAATATTTTTATCAAAATCTGAAAAATTAAAAGGTATATCTTTGTAAGTATACAGAAGATTGCCGTTAAAATCGAAGATATAGAAGGATGTTGGCGCTCGTGAAAAGGCAAATAAAAAATTATCAATGGTCTTTAGGCTTATGTTAGGGTTTCCCTCTATTACATAGTTCCACAATTCTCTATAAGATGTTAAATCAAAACAATGGATTTTGGTATCCCCTCCAACAGATTCAGAAATTACAAGCCTCTGGTTTGAAGAGACCGTTGAAGTAACTGACCCGATAGAAGGTACGATTGCTTTTACTGGGATTTCTCTAAGAGCAAAGTCAAACGAAAGGTTTTCTTTATTCACCGTTATGCTCTCTTTTAATGCAACGAAACTCTCTTTCAATAAAAGAACATCATGTTTGTTAGCTTTAAGCTCAACATTTAATGGTGTTTCTCCTTTACATTCCCCATCGATATAAACAAAAGCAGGAGAAGGATTTGATTTAATATTTATTGTAAGGGAGCGATCAGCGTTACAGCCAGAAACAAGTAAAACGAATATAAAAGCGAATAAAAGTGCTCGTTTCATCTTTCAAATTACCTCCCAATTAATTTAATACATTAATTCATAATCAAGATCTGTTGTGTGAAACAAAAAAGTACTATCTTTCCATGATACATGGTAACAATCATTATTATGAGCATCCACAAGGGGAACTCCATCAGACCTAAATGCAACTATAATTCCTACATGATCAGGAGACCCATTACTATTCTGATCCAAAGTTACTAAATCACCTATCCTTCCTTTCATATATGAATCAACATGGTTTACAGAAGACCCGCTTCTCCGCCAAATGGAGACGGAGCCGTTATATTCATATAATCCATGTTTCCTCTTACATACACTTCAAGTGTATCTGCCTGAATCCAGCTTAGTGAAGCATTTGTTGTTCCTATGCCAATATGCCATTCTTGAGATCTATTGTTTGGATAACCCGCTTCAGTTACCCCATTATTGTACCAATCCATATACCATCCTCCTTCGTAAAGACATTGAGAGACAAAATTAGCACAATCGTTAGGGAAAGTTGCATATTTATTGGTATTGTAATTATTCCAGTATGCATCTCAATATTGAGCCGCTAAAGTTCGATTTGAAGAAGGAGGCCTTTGAAGAGTTAAGGCATTTTCAAAATTACTGATGTGACCTACGCTGTATTTCCGTAACTCTTCATCAATGTCTTTAGGTAGAGGTAATTTTTCTTGAGGAGGATCTTTGAAATCGTTCACACCAGAATAAGCAAATAAAGGCCCAATCTTTTTAGAATCCACGTCTTCATCTGCGTCGATAATTTGTTCGATTTTCCATATGCCATTGAGTTTTCTCATTACGACAGTAAAGTAATTACATGTAGCCGAAACCCAAGCTCCATTAGAGTCGGTGGGCACAAGATATTCTTTAGGTATATCACTTCTAATCGGCACTCCAGATTTTAGTTTAACCTTATACATTAAAAACTGCTCCACATAAGCAACAGCAAAAGTATCATTTTTATCCATCCTATACACACGAACAAGAGGGGTACATTCCGTTATTTCGCAATTCTCATCTACGATGCTTTTGTACTCTTCATCAAATTGATCCAAAGTCTTTTTTAACTCATTTGAGTTGATAAAAACATTTGATAGAGTGCTCTCTACACTGCCTTTATTAAGAAAATAGCTATTTAAATTTTTGCTCATTCCTAAGCTCGTTCTTTGGCTAAAAACAAAGTCGATAAGTTCTTCAGGCGACGAAACAGTATTAATAGCTTTGACGTTTAAAAATGAGGTACTCAAAAATAAAATTGCAACCAAAATAATAAAAAATCTCTTTTTCATTTTAACCTCCGCCTGTTAAAATTTTTACTTTGTTTTTCTTTTCTTATCTTTCTCACCTTCCTTCATTGTTTTTCTTGCTGCTTTCATATTGCACCATCTCCTTTTAAAAATTATTTTTATTTTTGTGCTATTTTCTTTATTTTCTATCAAACTATTTCTCTCTACTATTAGTTTAATCATTTTTTTTGCAGTCAAGTATTTTTTTTAAAAACAACTTTGGCAACTTTAGTTTTTTCTTTCATCACTAATTAGATAATTCAAACTCAAAAATTGTTCCCGAATTTTCAAGGAATTCTGAAAAGTTTTTTGCTCTATAAATCCCAAACTTTGAAAAGCCATAACTGTTTGTATTAAAGGTTTTATGGTAGGGGTTCTTTAAGAACCTCTGCTATCTCTTAAAAACAGTAAACTATTTATGCAAGTTAACAAATCATTCTTCTTTTACTGTTAAATGTTGGTCAAATTTTACCCTTATTTTAGGTAGCAGACAAGCAGTGAGTTCTTCAAAATTGGAGTTACTCAAATCTTTAGTATATTTGAGATTTAACAAAGAAAAAGAGAAACTTTTGGCTAATTCGTCAGGGTTTGTCTTTGAGGTCTCGACTATAAACATAAATGTACCTTTGTATCTTCCAAATGGTGAAATTTTAGCAGGTTGCGATTTTTCAAAGGGTAGTGCAAGATAATTTATATTTGTATAGGAAGAGTAGGGAACAGTAAAACCAATCACTTTCGCTGAGTTACTGCTGACTCTTAGTGCTGGTTTAAAAACAAAAGGCAAATTTGATTTGATATTAATTGTATAAAACATTCTATAATAACTTTTATCAGGTTTAGGAGTGTAACTTATCCTTGAAAGCTCATCTTCAAGTAATTTATTGTTCTTAGAAAGATCAACAACTTTTATCTCTTCTATAGATGCATTACCAGGAAAAAGCAAAACTGGTAGAGAAAAAGAAATAATGACTATTAATAACAAAATAACTACTATCTTAGTACCTTTCATTTATTTCTCCTTAATGAAAATGTATCAAGAAGAGATGATCAATTATGTTGCCATTTATTACTGATTGAAGAGAATGATCGACGCAATCATAGCCGCCTGGTCCT
>JAGPKI010000093.1 GCA_018054005.1 Caldisericia bacterium | reverse complement strand
TTAAACATAACAGAGATATTAGTAATGGAATACAAAGAAAGAATAATGCAAGTTTTTTATTCTTATTCATTTTTATAATATATATTATAGTATGTATCTATACAAGAAGGTGTATGAGATTTATATACCTTACAAGTAAGCAAATCATTTTCCCCTTATAGCTCTAGCCTTAAGATGTTATGTGAATATAATTTTCTAACAAAACCTATTTACTATTTCTAAGAACTCTCATAAAGTTTATTTCTATTGCTCTCATATCTGGTCATATATCTGTAATAACACTTATTAACACACTTTCTATAGTTAGATAAAAATGAATTTTATTAATAATAATATATTGAATTGTCTTATTCTCCTAACTTGTTAATAATTTTTTAAAGCCATATTAAAAACATATTATCTAACATCATAAATTTCGATATCCACTACAGGATGTTGACTTAACATCAGAAATCTATTATATTCATATACAATATTTAAATTTAATTAAAAATATAATATGAGAAGCTACAAAATTAAAGCTATTCGTATATATCAAAAAGAAGATAGAGAAAAGCAACAATCTATCTACACAGGAAAAATCCAAATAGTCGATTTAATTGATACTGAAGATTCATCGGTTGAAAGGTTTACACCTGACTATTGGACAAGTGAAAAGAAGATGGAACCCGGATATCAAAGGCCACTTAATACAAATAATATACAAAAAATTAAAAACTACATCCTTGATGAAACACCACATCCACTCTTTCCTACCTCAGTTGTTGTAAATTCTCGTACACCAATTAATTTTAATGAAATAAACAATTCATATGGAGAATTAGAAATCTCTACTACTCTGTTTGTTATTGATGGACAACATCGAATCGAAGCATTTAAAGAACTTATGAAAGAACCAGAATTAAGAGGTTTATATGGAAATTTCGAGATACCAATTGTTATATTATCTGGTTTTAAATATATTAATGAACTCGAGCAGTTTTTTGTAATCAATAGTAGGCAAACAAGAATAAAGTTTGACCTAGCACAAAGAATGTACATGGAAATGATGAAAGCCGACTCCTCAACCAAATTAGTTCCTGAAAGTAAAAGATGGCAAACAATTGCAGGAAAAGCGGTTGACATTTTAAATGAAAATCCCAAAACAGTTTGGTATGGAAAAATTCAATTACCAGATGACAGTAAAGATATCATTAAGACCAGAATCATCTCTCAGAACTCTTTTATTTCCTCACTTAAACCATTTTTCTCAGGCGGAAAAAGAGTATGGAATTTTAATGCAACCCCAGAAAGAAATCATCATAAAATTCTTGAGGAGCTAGTTGAACTATTAACTAAATTCTGGGATATGATAGGAGAAGTATATCCCCAGATTGTTCATAATCCTAAAAAGTATACACTCCTCAAAACAGTAGGCGTATACTCATTACATATTTTCCTAGCAGATGTAATCGCAGATTCTCAAGTTTTTAATATTGATTTAATAATTGAAAATGCAAAAAAGAAGCTATTGAAAGCAAAAGAAGAATATGGCTTTACTGAAGTATTTTGGGAAATTGGTACAAGAAATGAAAATGATCGAACACGAAGAGCCTCTGGATTCTCAAATGCAGCAGGACATAATAGAATAGCATCAGCATTATTTAGCGGAAGAAGAGTAGACCAAATCTAACACACCTGTAATACTCCACTCAAAAGGAATTTCTTAATTAATAATTCCCAAGAGCGGAGTATTTCAAAAGCAAAAGATGCTATTTTTACTTCTTAATAATAACATTCATTACTAAGAGAGTTTTTGGATTTCTGGATTAATATAATCTTCAAAAAGTTTCTCTAATTCTCTTCCAGTAGGTACAGAGACCCCTCTAGTTCTAACAAATCTACTAAGAATATCAGCCATCTTTAATTCTCCCCTTATATACCCTAATATACTTATGTGTGTAAGCAAAGTATTTGGTTTCCCAGTTCCATTACTCCATTCTTTACCTTTTGCAAGCCCTCTTTGATAATATTTAAAATCTTCATTCCACCCAAGTATATCGTTGTAAAGAATAAATGCTTCTATAGACATTCCACATAGATTGCCAATCTTATTCTGAATAAAGGAAATCATCTCCCTGTGCATTTCAATGTCATATAACAAAACAGGTTTATAAATCTTTACTTCTTTTGGTTTTTTTATAACTCCACTCTCTACAATCGATGCCTTAATGGATAATGTTTTATACTCTTTGAAGTCCATTAAATAAGCAGATTTATACAAAAGAATAATTAAATAGTCTATAGCCTTAAGAAAGTCCTTATCTTTAATTGTATGTTTCTTCAATAAATCAAAGAAACTACCCCAAACCTCACCAAAACTTAAATCCCTTCCATATGCACCATTTTTAATTATTTTGGGTCGAAAATCCCGCAGATTAATATTCTTTCTTTTTTCAGTCTCCTTTGATTCTTTTCCGGGATATTGAAGACAAACATGTTCCTTAGCTTTAGTCTCATATAAGAAGAAAAGAATTTCTCTTTTCTCAAAAGCTAAATCTGTTAAAGATAATCCTTCGATAAAAGAGATGTTTGTCTTTCTTCTTGCAGAAGCTTCCGACATTTTTCCATTACTTTGTACCTTCAACCGTTCCATTCACTTTATGTCTTAAACTCATTTCTGGCATAATATTAACAGATTTTAATATTATTTTCCACATAAGACTCCTCTTTACCCTTTCAACAAGCACTTCCCATACCCTCTTCTCTTTTTGAAAATATCTATTTGTGCTGCTAAACTAACATTTTTAAGAATTTGATCTCTTCCTTTTTTTATGATACAATCTCTCTATGAAAAAAATAAAAGTAATAGAACTTTTCGCTGGTGTCGGAGGATTTAGAGTCGGTTTAGAAGGCTTCCCTCCAAAAAAGGATAGTAAGTATAAAGTAATATGGAGTAATCAATGGGAGCCATCTACTAAAATACAGCATGCCTCCGAAATATATATAAAACAGTTTGGAGATAAAAATCACTCAAATGAAGACATCCAGAAAGTAATCGATAAACACTTTGACGAAATACCCGACCATGACTTATTAGTTGGAGGTTTTCCATGCCAAGATTACTCCGTTGCAAGAACCTTAAGCCAAGCAGAAGGTTTAAAAGGAAAAAAGGGAGTACTATGGTGGTCTATATACCAAATAATAAAAAAGAAAATTGAAAAAGAAAAGAGAGAAAACAAAAAAAATTGTGCTCCCAAATATCTATTCTTAGAAAATGTAGACAGATTATTGAAATCACCCGCTAGTCAAAGAGGTCGCGATTTCGCAATTATGTTGGCTTCTTTATCAGATTTAGGATATGCAGTTGAATGGAGAGTAATTAATGCTGCAGATTATGGTATGCCACAAAGAAGGCGAAGAATCTTTATCCTAGGATATAGAGAGAATACACCAATCTATAAATCTATTAAAAATTCAAACAACCTTACAGAATGGCTACTAACCAAAAGTACAAGTATCTTAGAATTTCCAATACAAAAAGATTATTCCATTAAGCCAGAATTCGAAATTAAGGGAAGCATCCCACAGATTTCTTCCTATTTTTCTTATAACAACCCTAAGAAAAGTCCATTTGAAGTTGCAGGAGTGATGATAAATAGAAGAGTTGTTACTGCGAAGGTGTTACCAAAATATACGGGAAAGATTACTACTTTAGGAGATATTGTTAAAGACACAAATGAGAAAGAAGTACCTGAAGAATTTTTCTTACAAGAAAACGAGATCGAAAAATGGAAAATTCTCAAGTGTAAAAAAAAACAGCCTAGAAAATCAAAAAACGGACATATATATAATTATTCAGAAGGTTCAATGCCATTTCCTGACCCTCTAGATAAACCTTCTAGAACAATTGTAACTGGTGAGGGAGGGAGAGGCCCATCAAGATTCAAACATGTTATCAAAAAACCTAATGGAAGATTGAGAAGATTAACCCCAATAGAACTTGAAAAATTAAATATGTTTCCAGCTGATTTTACAAAATATATGTTAAATGGAAAAGAAACTTCAACTACAAGGAGAGCTTTTTTAATGGGAAATGCTTTAGTGGTAGGAGTTATAGAAAAGTTTGGGAAGGCCTTAGTAAAGAGAATAGATTCTTGAAATCAATATCACTTCTCAATTCTCACCAACCCCAAATTAAATTTTAAAGTATTGTAGAGGTATTCATTTTTCTTTAATAATAAACCCATCTGGTATTTCTCTCATTAATTATTCTTAATACCATTTATCATTTCAAATACATCCTTTTTTATCCATTATCTCCTTTAATCTCATTGCATGTAATGCAGACATTGTAAATTCCTTTTGTAAGAATGCAGTATCTACATTCCCATTCTTCTTTCTTTCTTCTTCTATCCTTTTATATACATAAGGAAAGTTTTCTAATTCATCATCCCAAAACTCATTTAAAAAATTATCACTCTCCATATATCCCATATTAAATTTTTTCTTCATAAGTTCAGGAGTTATCCTTACCCCAGACTCTATTAAATTCTTTATTATTGGATAATAAACTCTTTTTCTTGCTTTCCTTTTATTCTCTTTAGTATGTATTTTACAATTATCATCAGTACAATTAACTAACAAACACTCCATACACTTTGGATTTGTACATAAACACTCTCTTGTTGTCAGTTTTTTAACAATAGCCTCTGTATCTTTGGTAGATATAAATGGAGCTTGTACTCTTATCTTCTCACCACTCTTAAGATCTTTAAATATCATATCTCCATTACCTAATAACTCTTCTGCTCCTAACTCACCTATGACATTTTTAGAATCTTCTTCAGTTGGTACACATCCTGCTATTCTTACTGGTAATACTTCTCTTGCAGTATTTGTAAAAACTTCCCCAGTACGAGATGAAGAGGATAACAACATATACATACCAACCTCACTACCACTTTTTGCAATCTCTTCTATTATTGAATAACTACCATCTATTATATGAACTAAATCAGAAAATTCATCTACTACAATAACTATATATGGTTTCTTTTTAAATTCTTTCTTTCTTCTCCCTATCTCTTCTACACACCATGTAAGTACTTTAAGTGTTTCATCTATATCAGTAACTACAGGAAATTGAAGATGTCCTATTCCATCATAAGGACATAACTCTACCTGTTTAAGATCAATCATTATAAATTTAACTTCTTCAGCTTCTTTAGTTAGAAGGATGGTATTTATAAAAGAATTAATAAAAACAGATTTACCTGAGTGTGTCATACCACTCATCAATATATTTTTAATATCTACCAAATCTTTAAAAACAATATCTTTATTACTATCTCTACCTAAACATACTGGTATTTCATACTTATCTAAATCAATATCCTTTAAACAATCTTTCAAAGATATATATCTATCATCTTTAATAGAGGATAACATTGATAAATCTATATTACTTTTAGACATAATAATGTTTTTTTTATTTAGATTAAAAATCAAATTTCTATCCCATTTAAGAAACAATGCTTAAACTATACTTTCTTTCTAGCAATATATAACAAATGCTCCCCATAGCCTAACTGATCCTCCCTTTCTGCAGTGCTTCTTAAGTACTCTATCCATACCTTAAATTCACTCTCTGGCATATTATTTAATCTCTCCATTATCAAACTGCTAATACCATCTGTTGTTAAATGATGTAATTTTTCTAAATCATATTTACTAACAA
>JAGPKI010000092.1 GCA_018054005.1 Caldisericia bacterium | reverse complement strand
ATCCAATAATAAAAAATTTAATAGAGTCAGGAGTAAGAATAACTCCAGAAGTTATGGAGAAAGAATTTCATATGGGATATATGGAGAGTGGTAATTTTTTAAATGAGTTTTGGGATGATGAATTAGAGAACTTTCCTTATGTATATAAAAGGATAGAAGAAGAAATAGAGAAGAATGGAAGTGTAGATACTTTATTCTTACAAAAGGAATTTACAATGTCTGCATTACATGCAATGAGATTAAAGAAGATAATAGATAAAAAATGATGTATTTGAAATGATAAAGAGTGTTAAGAATACTAAGTGGTATGATTTAAAGACACAGAGTATAGATTTAGATAGTGATTTTCTTTGGTTTGTGATGTTTATTTAAGTAGAGTATAAAATTTTAGAAAAGATTAATAAGAGTAGAGAATAATTGAGAGGAACTCACAAATTGGTTACTAAAGGAAAATATTTTAAAATACGATTTATATAATGTTGAACTAATCTATTTCTAAAATTTATGTTATACTAAAAGATAATTTACCACATATGTAAGATTAATATGAAGATTAAAGATTTCGGACAAGTTTTTACACCAAGAAACATTGTAATAGACATTCTAAATGCTTCAGATTATAGAGGTAAAAAGATATTAAATAAAAATGTTATAGATAATAGTTGCGGCAATGGTGCATTTCTGGTCACAATTGTTGAACGATACATAGAAGAATATATTAAGCATCACAAGTCGCTGAAAGGCATTGATAAGCATTTAGAGAAATATATTCATGGGATAGAAATGGATAAAGATATATATCAAGAATGTATTGAGAATCTAAACAAGTTTATTAGTAAGTACAATATAGGTAAAATAAAATGGGATATTTTAAATGAAGACACATTGAAAGTAGGTAATTATAATGGAAAGATGGATTTTGTAATTGGTAATCCTCCGTATGTAAGAGTACATAATTTAGACAATCAGTATAATAATGTAAAAGAATACTCCTTTTGCCTTAATGGAATGACGGATTTATATATTGTCTTCTATGAGATTGGTTTAAGAATGCTAAACAAAAATGGAATCTTGTGCTATATAACTCCTAATTCCTTTTATAACAGTTTAGCAGGAAGTCAACTTCGTAAGTATATTAAAGAAAATAGGTGTATGGAGTTAATCATGGATTTAGGGCATTATCAACCTTTTTCTGTAATAACATATACAACAATCTGTAAAATTCATAAGAGCAAGACTTTTGATAATTGCAAATATTATAAATATGATTTAAAAACAGGGATTCCAAAATATATTTGTAGTATTAGTTATAATGATTTGTTCATAGACAACAATATTGTCTTATCAGAAAACAATCAGAAATATTTTAAATACTTAAATTACAAGATTTCAAAGAATTCAAAAGTTCAAGTTAAGAATGGGTTTGCTACATTAAATGACAAGGTGTTTATTCAAGAGAGATTTGACTTAAAAAATAATATTATTAAAGTAATTAAAGCATCGACTGGACAATGGAAGGAATGTATTTTCCCATATGATAAGAATGGGAAAGTGTTGAAGTTTGAAGAATTAGGCCAGGACACGCAGAAATATCTTCTGAAAAATAAAGAGAGGTTAATTAAATTTGGTTCTAGAACAGATTCTAACTGGTATGCTTTTGGAAGAAGCCAAGCGATTCATGATGTATTTAAAGAAAAGATTGCAATTAATACAATAATTAAAGATATTGATTCAATAAAGATCAATCGAGTTAAATCTGGAGAAGGTGTTTATAGTGGCTTGTACATGCTTACTTCCATTCCCTTTGATATTATAAATGAAAAAATTTGTTCAGAGGGCTTTATTGAATATCTAAGAGTTTTAAATAAATGTAAAAACGATGGGTATTTTGCATTTTCGTCAAAAGATCTATCAAAATATATAAATTGTGTAATAGAGGAAAAGGATAGTGACTAATGAGGAATTTTTAAAGAAAGTAAAAGAGTCATTTTATAAATATCTAGCGACGGGTTCAAGAAGTAATGAGAAGTTAAAAATATTACATGGGGCAATTTCTGAAGACATATTGTCTAGAATAGGTAATAAATATAAAGTACATTCTTTGGGTATAGGAGATAACCGTGAAGTTTCTATGTTGGGAAGATATATGGAGAAGAAAGTTGACATTGCTATAGAAAGAAATAACAAGGTAATTGCGGCTTTAGCTCTAAAATTTATCATGAGTAATTATTCTCAAAATTCAAACAACTATTTTGAAAATATGTTAGGGGAGACTGCAAATATCCGGTCAGCTGGGAATCCTTATTTTCAAATTATAATTTTACCATCAAAGGTGCCGTACTTTAGAAGGGATGGAACGATAAGCGGAATTGAGATCATTACTGCTCACAATTTATCTAAATATGTGAAATTATCTACTGATGACATACAGGATTATATGCACACACCAAATAAGACCTTGTTTTATTTAATTGATATGCCAGAAATACCTTCTTCAATTAATAACCGAATCGAGCTTGGAAATTTTTATGCTTCAAATTCGGATTTCTCCGTTAGAGAGAGTATGGAGCCCTATGGTTTTGGTGGTACTATAATTTACAATGATTATAACAAGTTTATAGATGAGGTTTGTCATCACATTCAATCAATTTAACAAAAGGATCTCTTTGTGCTTAATGAGCACAAAATAATGTTATATGGATAATTATAATAAAGAAGTAATAGAAAAGATAAATGATAAACTCTAATGATATAGATATATATTCTTTATATGTTATATCCCTATTAAAAACAAAAGATTTCTTAATTAAGAATACTGCTGATGTAATAAGGGAATATGATAATTGAAGGGATAAGAGACTTTAAATATAGGTACTTTCTTGTATAAATACATACTATAATATATATTATAAAAATGAATAAGAATAAAAAACTTGCATTATTCTTTCTTTGTATTCCATTACTAATATCTCTGTTATGTTTAATTCTTTCTATATTGGAATTGGAACAAATAGCTTCTTTCTTAGCTATTTCTATTCTTCTTGTTACCCCACTTACTATTGGATTATCTTTATTCTTTCTTTTTAGAGAAAAAACTACAATATTAACAATTAAAAAAACCATTATAAAGAAGTTCTCAGATATTAAGAAATGTGTGAAAAAGATAAAAAAGAATTGGAAAGAAATCATTAAAAGAATTGTATATGACTTAGGAATATCAATAGCAGTAATAATTTCTCTTTTTGTATTATATGTGGATATATCATTAATTTGTGGTGCAACTATAGGGCCTTTGTTAAAGAAAGAGAATAAAGTCTCTCAATTCTGGGATGATAAGAAAATAGTAGGAGATGTAGATTTGACCTTACTAAAAGAGGAAGACAGATTGCTCTATTGGGATGCTGATTTTTTTATAAATGGAGAATGGAAACCAGAAGGATATCTTGAGATTAATAAAGAAGTGAATCAACCAGAATATGAAGCAAATGTTGGTAGTGTGATTAAAGACAGTTGGCCAATTGGAAGAAATAATACTTTATATCTTGAATGTGAAGAGATTAATGAGTCATTTCTAGAGTCTCCTGCATGGCCCATATGTTCTCTTCAAGTTAATAATTCTTTTATGATTAATGATAGTGTTAGATCCGAGTTTGTCTGTGATGATAACATAGGTCATACAGATTCAACAGGTTGTAAATTAATAGTAGGGATGGTTATTTATTCTGATGAAGCTCTAAGTAATAAATATCTTTTTGTAAACTCAGTAGAAATATCAGGATTACCTATAATTGTATATGCTTATGAATTAGGACAAAATGATACTACTTTTCTTTATTTTGATAATGAGGGATATATTAGGAGTTATTTTAATAGTAGAGATGGAATGAATGCATTATCCTTATTTTTTACTTCTGCTGATAAAACAGATATACGACTAATAACTAGATATTATGAGCCGTTTTTGGAGAGTATTAATATTGAAGGCATTTATAATGAATGGTATTTAGAGAATAATAGATTTTTAAATGATAAGAAAATTGTGTCTGTTAAGAGAAGTAGTAGCTAGTTTATTCTCTTTCTATTTGTAATTATATAAAACCAGCTTAAAAATGGTTAATTCTATTACTAGTACTTGGTTTTACTTTTAAGATTTTAAGATGTAGTAGACTGAATTTATAGGAACCATAGGAATATGATAGGATATATGTGTCTGACTCATATAATAAGGTGTTTTTTCTTAGTTAATATTATATAATTTGAATATAACATAATTCTTTATGTTTATGGTAAATGACCCTTATACAAAAATCACCTCCCCATTTATAAGAGAAAGACTTAGTAAGACTAAGTGGCTTAACCATTCATATATTGATGATTTACTTTTTCTAGAAAGATATATCAATATATCTCCAAGATCATTTGCTTCTGTAATTCATTTTTGGGGGTTGAAAAAACAGTATCAGAAAGAATTTCTAAAATTATGTAAAGAGCAATCTTTTGAAAGATATCAAAAAGAGAAAAAGCTAATTGAGAAAGAGGAAGCTTTAGAGAGAAAGAGGAAAGATAAAAGGAAAGAGAATCAAGAAGAGTTACTAAATAATTGGATTAAAGCAGGAGGATTAGAATAATGGAGGAACCAGAAAACGTTAGAAAATTTAAATCAGATTTTAATGAGTTAGACAGATTTTTTACCCAAGAGATTAATGGTCAAGAAGGACACTTTTATGAGAATATGCTTAAATTTCTTAGAATAAATCCTAGATATCAGCATTTTAAAAGTGATATTGACTATATTAATGATGTTAGAAAGATAGTTACACACAAAGAAAATATGGAGGGAGTCCCTGTTATACCGACAGATGCTTTATGCAACAAATTAGAATATATTCTTAAACAGATAAAAAATCCTCCGAAATGGAACTCTATAGCAATTCCTGCAAATCAAATATATAGCTGTAATGAAGATGATCAAATATCTGATGTAGTAAAAGAGATGGCAGAAAACACATTTACACATGTACCTGTTGTGAAGAATGGTGTTTTTCAATGGTTATTATCAGAAAGTGTATTTGTACAATGGTTAAGTGAGGTTATTGAGAAAGGGGAAATAATTACGGAGGCGACTTCGGTTTCTCAACTAAGAAAGTATGTAAAGAAAACAAATGATGATTATATGTTTTTATCTAGGGATGCAGATGTTTATCAAATAAAAGAGGAGTTTGAAAGGGTAACTAAAGAAAGAAAAGATAGAAATTTTAAGAGATTAGGCGTAATTTTTATCTCAAATAGTGGTAAATCAACGGAGAAGATTCTTGGTTTAATTACTGCATGGGATATCGGAAAGATAGCATTCTAAATTGTATAATTTATCAGTATTGTTATTGAGGGTGTTATTATTTGTCTGCTATTCTTCCGAACTTCATTTTCTCTTATCTGTAATTTTTTCTATTGCCCCCGAAATAAGCAATGCAATTTGCCAAATAGGAGATAGTATAGATAAAACTAAGAACATTATTAGATCAAATAAAAATTTCATTCCTTTATTAGTAATATAGTGTAAATTATAGAATAGTAAAAGGATATACACAATCCTAGAGGGAATGATACTTTCATGTGCCACATCAACATTTTTCCTTCAAACCGAAAGCTATTAAAAACATTTCTTGGAGGATTCTTTTCATTCATTATGTCTTACTTTTGAAAAGCTCTCTTGTTTAGGTCAAAACAACTTAATACTAGGAAGAATCTCTAAG
>JAGPKI010000006.1 GCA_018054005.1 Caldisericia bacterium | reverse complement strand
ATGAGTAACAACCAGCAGTTCCAATCAATGAAGCTTTTTTACCAATTAAATTAATAACTTTATATGTAAGATATGCAACTGATGTCTTGCCGGTTGTTCCAGTAATACCAACTAATTTTAAACTTTCAGCTGGATTAGAATAAAATTTTTGAGCTATTAAGCTGTAAGCTTTTTTTGTAGAAGGAACAATTATCAGTGAAACTGGTTCTTTTGTATAAAGATCTTTTGCCTCTTCAGAAATTATAGCCACTGCTCCATTTTCAATCGCCTTATTGATAAATCTATGTCCATCGTGGTTTTTGCCTTTTAGGCAAATAAATATATCACCTTCTTTTATCTTTCTCGAGTCATTTTTTACACCATTAATCTGTAAATCTTTGAAATTAACTAATTCTTTATCTGGGATGATATTTATAATAGAACTTAATCTCATTTTAATGGATGTAGTTCAAGCCACTTAACAATTTCATTAAATATTGGAGCTGCTACAGTTGAGCCATAAACTTCTCCAACATATGGATCTGGCTCATCAATTGAGACAAGAATAACATAAGCTGGATCTTCAACAGGATAGAATCCGATGAAGGAGCAAACATATTTTCCTTGAACATAAACTCCCTCTTCTACCTTTGGTGCAGTGCCAGTCTTTCCACCTATTGAAAGTCCGGGTACTTTAGCCTGAATCACACCATTTGGATCTTGGACAACATTTTTTAAGGCAATTTTCAGTTCATTGGCAGTTTGTTCAGAAATAACTTTTTTTAAAACCTTTGGTTCTTTTTTTTCAACTGTATTGCCTTTACTATCAATTATTTCTTTAACTATCATAGGTTTCATCATAATACCGTTGTTTACTATTGTTGAATAACCTGTAATAAGTTGAATGGGTGTTGCTGAAATACCCTGTCCAAAAGACATTGTAGCAGGTGTTGTAGCAGACCAATTTTGTGGTGGAAGAAGTATTCCCTTTTCCTGTCCATAGAATTCAACAGGTAATTTTTCTCCAAAACCAAATTTTCTTGCATATTTATATAATAGATCTTTAAGTTTCAAGCCAATTTTTACAAAAGAAACATTACAGGAATTCCTCAATATATCTGAAAGATTTTGATTCTTTCCATGCGCAATCATACACTCAATAGTCTTACCAGCAACATTTATACTACCGTTACATTCATGTAGAGTTAGTGGTGTTATAACTCCCTCTTCAAGGGCACAAGCTACAACAAAAGGCTTAAAGATAGAACCAGGTTCATAATTCATTGAAGTTGCCCTATTAATATATTTTGAATCATTTATGTATTTATCCCAATTGTTTAAATCATATCCAGGCCTACTTGCCATTGCAAGAATTTCTCCAGTTTTCGGATTCATAACAATAGATACGCCACCTGCAGCATTCCAATTATATATGTGCTTATCAAGAATAGTCTCAATAACACCTTGTAAATCAGAATCAATTGTTAGCGCAACAGATTTGCCATCATTGGCATCTTTGTAAATTAAAGAAGAACCAGGAATATTGTCTCCTTCAAAAGAATGATAAATAATTTTTGTTCCTTCCTGCCCCGCCAAGATATCATTTAGGGTATATTCTAAACCTGTTAACCCTTGATTATCCATTCCTACATATCCAATAACAGAGGATGCTGTATCTCTTTTAGGATATTCTCTTTTTTCATCCTCTTCAAATCCATAATCTCCTTTAGGTGGTCTTAATGCTTCTATATCATTTTTCTGGCTTTTAGGAATTTTTCTTTTTATGTAGCAAAAATAGTAATTTTTGTTTTCTTTAATTATATTAACTATCTCATTCTCATCCATTCCTATTATGGGTGAAACAACATTTGCAAAAACTTCCGGATCTTTTAATACTTTTGGGTTTGCATAAAGAGAGTAAGCCTCATTACTCTCTGCTAATGTAATTCCATTTCTGTCAAATATTTTCCCCCTTCGTGCGATGATTGATCTAAATTCCTTTCCGTTTTCTTCAGTACGATATGCTTGAATTTCTGGATTGATAAAGCTAATATTGAAAAGCCTATAAGAAAGCATTGATACAATTAAAATCGACATAATTGGAAATATGAAGGCTATACGTATTTTTGCTACTTTGGTTTTATTTTTCATTTTCTAATTTCAGTTTCTCGCAATCCTCCGCATAACGCATTTTTAATTCATTAATTGCTTTTTCTCTTATAATTTTTAAATTTGTTAAACTCTCATATTGAACCTTTAATTCCGAAAGTGTATCTTTAAGCTTTGTATTAAGATTTAAAGCTTCTGAATATTTATTTGAAATTACAAGATATTGACTAAAACATATACCATAAATCAATAAGATTATGAAAAGAAATATAACTTTTGTTATCAAATCTCTTTTCATAATCTTACTCCAACTCTTAATTTTGCACTTCTTGCTGCTTTATTAAAAGCAATTTCACTTTCATCTGGAATTATTACTTTTTTGTTTAATGGCTCAAAAAACTTAGAACTCTTAAAAAAGTTCTTTACAAGTCTGTCTTCAAGAGAGTGATAAGAAATAATTGCCACTCTACCATTTTTATTTATTATATCAGGTAAAATTAAGAAAAATTTGTTCAGCTCAGATAATTCAGAATTGACATATATTCTTAGAGCTTGGAAAGTCTTTGTAGCTGGATTTATTTTCCCTCTATATTTATAAACCCTTGAAACTATTTGAGTCAATTCACTACAAGTTTCTATTGGTTTTTTCCTTCGCTGTTCAACTATAGCATTAGCAATTTTACGTGCCATTCTTTCCTCACCATATGAAAATATTATATCAGAAATATCTTTTTCTCTATAATTATTAAGTATATAAGAAGCTGGTTGCTCTTTACTAGTGCGATTATATCGCATATCGCATGACTTGTTTGAAAAAAAACTAAATCCTCTGTCTTCTTTAACTATATGGTACATAGATAATCCTAAATCAACTAATACTTTATCAAATCCTGTTATATTCGAAGCTTTTAATGCTTCTTTAGCAGAAGAAAAAGGAATATTGAATAGCAAAAAATCTTCTCCAATCTCTTTAAGTCTCTTTTCTGCAACAGAAAGAATTTCTCTGTCACGGTCTAATCCAACGAGAAAACCCTTTCCTTTAATTTTATCAAGAAGAATGCTTGAATGGCCACCTTCTCCACAAGTACAATCAAGAATCTTATCAAAAAGTTTAATATCAAGATAATCTAAAATAGCTTCACCAAAAACGGGCTTGTGAAAATATTCTTCCATTTCTATATACTTTTTAAACACCGATTTTCATAAATTATTACTTAATAATTATACAATTATATCTATTAAAATATTAATATGCATCAAAAGTTATTAAACAAAAACATTTCTTCTATAATCGATAATATTAAACATCTTGTTTATCTTTTACATAAAACGTAAAAGATTTTAACAGAAAGAGTGCTTTACCAAACAGAAACAAAAAATTTTGAGCAAGAGATAAGCCGGGTTCTGTGCTCAATATTTGCATATTGAGTGGCAATCATTTATCTAAGCGATCACCATGGGACTTGGGCGAGCAACCCTCAAGCATCCCTATTTGATCTTGCTCCAGGTGGGGTTTGCCAAGCCAACCAGTCGCCTGATTGCTGGTGAGCTCTTACCTCACCTTTTCACCCTTACCCTGTCTTCTAATAAACAGGGCGGTATATTTTCTGTGGCACTTTCCTTAAGGTCACCCTCACTGGCAATTAACCAGCACCTTGCTCTACGGAGCCCGGACTTTCCTCAGAAAGTAATCTAATATTACCACTCTCTGCGATTGCCTCTCTTGCTCAAAACTAATAAAACAAAGTTCATATTATAATACTAAATTTTAAAAAAATGGTTTATTTAAACTTATAATTCAAAGTAATTTTTTGTTCTTTTGCAGCCCATTTTAATTTACAACCTATAGTAGAAGCAATAAAGCGGACAGGTATGCAAACTCTTCCAGGTTCAACTAAAATGGGTACAACATCTTTATTTGTAGGATCAATAGCCACTCTTTTAGTATTTACATAAGCATACGGATTATTTATCTCCATTTCAATTATTTTATCCTTAACCAAAATAACAAGTTTTAAGTCCTTGCTATTCCATTCAAAATAAGCACCAAATGGTTCAAGTATATAACGTAAGGGCAGATAACTTCTCGAATTTTTTATAAAAGGGGTAGTATCCATTACAAATTGTTTTTCATTAATGTACATATTTTTAGAGCCGATTGTATAGACAAGATTTAGTTCTTCTGTATAACTTGCAAGTTTAACTTTATTAAGAGATTTAAAATTACTATAAAATGAAGATGGAGCTTCGAAATATAATTTTGGATTTAATGAAACTATTTTTATACCATACAAAAATATATTTGAAGGATCTTTCCTAAGCTCAGTTAATGGAATTGCAACCTCATAAAATCTATGATCTTTCTCGGAAGATATAGTCTTTCCAAAACCTGGTATGGCTTTCCCGTTTGAATAGTATACGCTTGAGAAACAGTTAATTCCTACATAATACCTATAAATAAGCATACATCCTTCAGGACAATCTGCACATATTAAGGTGTAATTTCTATCAATTCCATTAGTAATTTTGCCATCCAAATCCCAATCAAGAGTTAATTCAAAATAGTCCTCACAAAAAGGTTTAGATGGACTTTTATCTTTTCCATCATCAGAAACTACATCAATCAGAATATAAAGATTTTTAAAATCATTTTTGAAATAGATATTAACTGTATTATAAGATATTTTTAAGGCATCGTTCCAGCAATATTTATCACATATACCATCGATTTTAGGAATAAAAAAAGCAAATGTTGAATTCTCTTCTGCATATGAAATGTTTACAATATTTAACAAATAAATGAGAAAAACAAATAAAGTTAGAACTTTTCTTATAAAACTCAATTTATTCCTCTTTTAATTATCAACTGACCTTACATTTAAAATACATTTAATATACAAATAAGTTCAAAAATTATTATTTAGTAAAAATAAATGCACCATCCTTTGCATCAACAATAATTGTGTCACCTTCATTGAACTCTTTACTAAGAATTTTTATTGAAAGAGGATCTACAATTTCTCGCTGTATAACTCTTTTTATGGGTCTTGCACCAAAAACAGGATCAAAACCTTTTTCTGCAATTAGTTGTTTAGCAGTATCAGAAACATTAAGTGTAATACTTCTTTCTACAAGTCTTTTCTCAATTTGTCTAAGTTGTATATCAACGATTTCTAAAATTTCCTCCATGCCAAGCCTATTAAATATTACAATTTCATCAACTCTATTTATAAACTCGGGGCGAAATTGCTGTCTCAGAATCTCATTTACTTTCTGCCTAAGCTCTTCATAACTTAAATTAGCACTCTGAATATACTGACTTCCAATATTTGAAGTCATAATAATAACAGTATTCTTGAAACTAACTACTCTACCACGCCCATCAGTAAGACGACCATCGTCGAGTATTTGAAGAAAAACATTGAATACATCAGGGCTGGCTTTCTCTATCTCATCAAACAAAATTACAGAATAAGGCCGCCTTCTTACTGCTTCTGTAAGCTGTCCTCCCTCTTCATATCCTACATAACCTGGGGGTGCTCCAATAAGACGCGATACAGAGAATTTCTCCATATATTCAGACATATCAAATCTTAAAAGAGCTTTTTCGTCATCAAACAAAAATTCAGCTAAAGCTCTTGCAAGTTCAGTTTTGCCAACTCCAGTTGGGCCTAAAAATATAAATGACCCAATTGGTCTATTTGGGTCTGATAACCCTGCTCTTGCTCGACGAACTGCATTAGAAACAGCTCTTATCGCCTCATCTTGTCCAACAACTCTTTTCTTAAGTCTTTCCTCCATATGGATGAGCTTTTCTATTTCACTCTCCATAAGTCTTGAAACTGGAATTCCTGTCCATTTAGAAACCACTTCTGCAATATCTTCCTGGTCAACTTCTTCTTTGAGCATTCTTTTTTCTGGAGGTATTTCAGACATCTTTTTATTTAATTCCTCGAGTTTTTTCTCAAGTTGAATCCTAACACCATACCTTAACTCTGCAGCTCTATCCCAATCCCCTCGAAGCTCTGCCTGATGTTCTTCATTTTTTAATTGTTCAATTTTTTCTTTAGTTTCCCTTATTTCCTTAATTATAGACTTTTCAGCCTCCCATTGAGCTCTCATTGCATGGGCTTTCTCTTTATACTCTGCTATTTCACTCTCAATTTTATTTAGTTTCTCCTCCGAAGAAGGATCTTTTTCTCTTTTAATAGCTTGTCTTTCAATTTCTAATTGCCTAAGTTGCCTCTCTACCTCATCAAGCTCCACTGGTAAACTATCTATCTCCATTCTTAACTTTGCGCATGCTTCATCTACAAGGTCTATTGCTTTATCTGGAAGAAACCTATCTGGAATATATCTATTTGACAACACTGTAGCAGCTACTAAAGCTGAATCTCTTATTTTAACACCATGATGTACTTCATATTTTTCCTTTAGTCCCCTTAATATTGCTATAGTATCATCTATGCTTGGTTCACTTACATAGATTGGCTGAAATCTCCTTTCTAATGCAGGATCTTTCTCTATTTTCTCTCTATACTCATCAAGCGTAGTAGCACCTATACAGCGTAATTCTCCACGAGCAAGAGCTGGCTTTAACATATTTGAAGCATCAACTGCTCCTTCGGCAGCTCCAGCTCCTACTATTGTGTGAAGCTCATCAATGAAGAGAATTATTTTCCCTTCTGAAGAAGTAACTTCTTTTAATACTGCCTTTAATCTCTCTTCAAATTCTCCTCTGAATTTTGAACCAGCTACTAAAGAAGCAATATCCAAAGCAATCAATTTCTTATCTTTGAGACCTTCTGGTACATCTCCGCTTGCAATTCTTTGTGCTATGCCTTCAACAATTGCAGTTTTACCAACTCCCGGATCTCCAATTAGCACTGGATTATTTTTAGTTCTACGAGACAAAACTTGAATTACCCTTCTTATTTCTTCGTTCCTCCCAATAACAGGATCAAGTTTTCCACTTTTTGCAAGAGATGTTAAGTCCCTGCCATATTTTGATAAAGACATATATTTATCCTCAGGATTTTGATCCACTACACGTTGAGAACCTCTCAAATCTTGTAAGACTTTTAAAATTCTATCTTTGGTTATCCCGAATGAACGAAATAACTTCGCAATTCCACCTTCAACTTCTTCAGACATAGAAAGAAGGATATGTTCTGTGGATATATATTCATCATTTAGGTCTTGTGCTTCTTTGTACGCATTTTCTAAAACTCTATTAAGGCGTTGGCTTAAATAAATCTGAGTTAATCCGTAAACTTTTGGGAAATTGTCAATCTCCCTCTTTAAGTTGTTTATAAAAAAATTTAAGTCTATGCCAATTTTTTCTAATAATGGATAAATTATTCCATCTTTTTGCTCAAGCAAACTTAATAAAAGATGCTCTGGCTCAATAGTTTGGTTATTATTACTCTGAGCATTATTTTGAGCTTCAACCAAAGCCTCTTGAGCTTTAATAGTAAATTTATTCATATCTATTGCCATATTCAACCTCTTTTTAAATTATTATTTATCTTTTTTAATAATAAAAATACCCAATAAAACTAAAAAACTATTCTCTTTATTGAAATTATGGCAATTAACTGGTTCTACTTGAGAAGTTCTGCTATTTTCTCCCCAAATTCTTTAGCAGCAGTTGGACCATTACCGGTTACTATTTTTCCATCTACTTCTACAGAATTACCTGTATAAATCGCCCCTTCTTTTTTTATATTTTCAATCTCAGAAGTATATACTGTCGCTTTTTTCCCTTTCAAAAGCCCAGCTCTTGCAAGAGTAACAGGAGCAATACATATTGCACCTATAACTTTACTTTTTTCGTAAGCTTTTTTAGCAATTTCGTGAGCTTTTTCATTTTCCCAGTACTCATTAGCTCCGGAACCACCTACAAATATAACTGCATCATAATCATCAATGTTTACTTCATCTATGAGGATATCTGGAACTACTTTTGTTCCAAGCATGCCTGTAGCTTCTTTTTTTGTGCTTGATGCAATAGTTATTTTCGCTCCTTCATTTTCTAAAACTTCTCTGGGGTGTAAATATTCTTCGTCTCTAAAATTATTTGAAGCAATAATCATTAAAACACTCTTTCCAACTAAACTCATAATATCTCCCTCCTTTGCTAATATTTTACAAAATATTAAAGATAATCAATAATATTATATCAATAAACAAAAATTTATAAGTTACTAACAGGTCATGCTAACTTATTTCCTGATGAGATATTATTATATTTTATCAAATTACTTGTCATAACTTGTTTACATTTTCATTTTGCTCGATTTTTCTACGAGGAATTACTGGATTTCTCCTTAATAACTGATTTCAGGAATGACAGTGTATTGATTCGGAATAACACCACCTCATTCAATCCGAAGAACGGAAGCGACTGAGAATTTTATGATTTCAAGATTACTATGACTTAACTAAAATAAATTACATTTAGAGTATTGTTATTAATATTAAAAAGACGATAAAGCTAATAAAGAAGTAGGTGGAACAGGTTTTTTTAAATTTAAAGAGCAAAAACAATACTCTAAATCTTAGTTTAGATTCAGGATAATTTAAAAAGAGGAAAAAGCAAATGTGAAAATAAGTTAAAAATTGGAGAAAACAAAAAGAATAGACGTAAAATGCTAAAATTAGGGCATATTAAAAGCAAAACTAAGGAGTTTTTCAGAGCTCTCACACAACATGCTCGACAAAACAACTAAGGGGCTTAAGAGATAAAGATAAACATTAGCAGATAACGCTGCTTAAGCTATTGGAAGATGTTCTTTTAAATGGAAGATCTGTTTGAAGAGGATAGTAAATTATATGAAACTCTAACACAAATATAACCATTTATGTAGGTTGCTTACCTTTTATTAACCGAATTACAAATAATTTAAAAGGCATTAATAATATTTCAAAGCAAAAATGTTATCTTATGGTAAAAAGACAATAGAGTGAAAAATGTTCCAGTCCAATAATTTGCATTAAACTGGCTATTTTTTGTGATTTACATAACTAAATCCTGAATAATGTTGATTATACCAACGATTGATCTATACACTCCGTAAAGAAAAACATATATATTTGATCAATAATCATCATAAGCATTAGATTTAAGGGCTCTTAACTACAAATTTATAATTAATTCTCGCTTTCTCGGACCATCAAATTCAAGAAAGAAAATCCCTTCCCACTTACCTAAGAGAAGTTTACCATCTTCAATTATTACAATTCTTTGATTTCCTATTATGGAAGCTTTTATATGAGCATCGGCATTACCTTCGAAGTGATTATATAATCCATTATATGGAATAATTTTAGATAAGTGATTCAAAAAATCCTCCATAACAGAAGGGTCATATGCCTCATTTATTGTAATTGCTGCAGTTGTATGTGGAACATATAATAAGAGATTACCATGTTCAATATTTGCTTTCTTTAATATTTCATTAATTTTTGAAGTTACATTGATCGCTTCGATACGCTGAGAAGAATTGATATTAATAATAAATTTCATTTTTTACCTCTAAATAAATTATATATAAAATTTTAGAAAATCATTTATATTTTATGCCAAGAAACTGCATATTTCGATATTTTTAGTTTTGAGTAGAACAATTCTTATCTACCACTTTTCTTTGAGTTAGACCCCTAAATCTGGACAATTTGTTATCAAATTTAAAATAATTTTTTAGCTCTTTTATGTAAATCATTATATACTTCTTTTAAAAGAATCAATCTTTAATTTTAAATGCTTTTCTAAATACTCTTCATAACATTCTCTTGGAGTTCTATAACCAATAGCAGAGTGAATCCTCTCATTATTGTAAAAGTTTACCCATTCTCTTAGTTTCTCTGCACATTTTTCAAAGGTATCAAATTCAAACCTCTGAGTAAATTCAAAATGTATTATTGGGTGAAAATGCATTTGATAATCGAAATTTTTTCTTATTTTACTTATAAAAAATCTCTTCTCCATTTTTTACCCCCTTATTTACACTCTTAATTTTATTACAAACTGTCCAGTTAATTAGGTTGCTGGAACAAAAAAATGTTCATTTTGTAAGACAATATACTTTGTTGTTTATTTTGAATTTTCATATTTTGATTTTAACTACAATAAAAATATTAACTCTTTGTATTTCTGCCATAACACAAGCATGAAAATAATAACAAGAGATTTGAGCTCCCAGCTCAAACTTTATATTTTCATAGTTTTATTTAAAATAATTTTTATATTACACCTTTTTCTTTAAGTTCTTCTATTTCGCGATCAGAATAACCTAACTCCTTCAAAATTTCATTTGTATGTTCTCCTAACAAAGGAGGGTGTCTTTCAATATCTAAATTGGAATTATCGATGTGGATTGGATTTCTTAAAAGTTTTATTTCTCCGCAAAAAGGATGCAAAATAGAAGCAATTAAACCTCTGTCAATAACTTGGAGGTCATTTAGAGTTTTATCAATTGTATTTACGGGCCCAGATGGAATATTATTGAGTTTGAATGAAGATAACCAATAATCCATACTATTTTTCTGGAATACCTGACTTAATATTGAAATCAGTTCATCTCTATTTTTAACTCTATCAGTATTAGTAGAAAATCTTTTATCACTTGATAAATCTTCTCTTTCAATAACCTTACAGAGTCTCATCCATTGATCATCATTTCCTACAGCTAAGATAAAATACCCATCGAGGGCTCTGAAAACTTGGTATGGAACAATGTTTGGGTGAGCGTTGCCGTATCTTTTTGGCAATTCTCCGCTTATAAGATAACCACTTGCTACATTAACAAGCGATGAAATAGCGCATTCCATAAGTGAATTATCTATTTTGGCTCCGATACCTTCAATGTCTCTTCTTCTAATAGAAGAAATTATTGATATTACAGTATACAAAGCAGTAATTACATCAACAATTGCAACTCCAACTTTCATAGGTTCTCCATTTTCTTCACCTGTTATACTCATAAGCCCGCTATGCCCCTGAATCATTATATCGTAACCTGGTTCTTCTCTGCGTGGTCCCGTTAAACCAAAGCCACTTATATTTGCCCAAATTATTTTTTTGTTTATTGATTTAAACCTTTCATATGAAAAGTTAAATTTCTCAATTCTTGATAGAGTATAGTTTAGTACCACTACATCGCAAGCAGATGTTAGACTATCAATGATTTTATTTGCCTCGTCTGACTTAAAATTTAAGGTAACAGAACGTTTATTTCTGTTGGCACACAGATAATATGCACTTTCTCCATTTACAAATGGAGGCCCCCATCCTCTTGTTTCATCACCTCTTTTTGGGTTTTCTATTTTTATTACATCTGCACCAAGATCTCCCAAAATTGCAGTACATAAAGGACCTGCAAGAACACGTGTAAGATCAAGCACTCTAATACCAGATAAAGACTTCATATTTTAACCTCCATTATACAGAAATAAACTTAATTGATATAATTTTATTATTAGTATTATTTTAAGAAAGGAAAAACAAATGAAAGCATTGATCACCGGTGGAGCAGGATTTATTGGTTCAAACCTTGCTGAGAGGCTCATAAAAGAAGGCTTTCATGTCTCTATTATTGATAATTTATCTTCAGGTTTTTTAAAAAATGTTCCAGATAAAGCTAATTTTTACCTAGCAGATATTACAGATAAAGAAATAGTTAATAAAATATTTGAAATTGAAAAACCAGATTATGTGTTTCATTTAGCTGCTCAGATAGATGTTAGAGCATCTATTAGAAACCCTGTATTTGATGCGAGTATTAATATAATTGGAGGAATCAATATTCTCGAAGAATGTATAAAACATAATATAAAGAAAATAATATATACAAATACCGGAGGAGCTTTATATGGTAATGTTTTGCAGGACGATATACCGGTTAAAGAGGATTATAGAATAAATCCTGATTGCCATTATGGGGTCAGTAAATTAACTTTTGAAAACTATTTAAAGCTCTATAATAAACTTTATGGTTTAAATTTCGTAAGCTTAAGACTCCCTAATGTTTATGGCGAGAAGCAGAACCCTTACGGAGAAGCTGGAGTTGTTGCAATTTTTATAAACAGAATTCTTTCGGGTGAAAAAGTATATATTTACGGTGATGGCAACCAAACAAGAGATTACACTTATGTTGGAGATGTTATTGATGGAATTCTTCTATCCTTAAATAAGGGCAATAATGAATGTTATAATTTAGGCACTGGTAAAGAAGTATCAGTAAACGAACTATTCGATATTATTAGTAATGTTTCTGACTGTAAAGGATTAGATCCAGTATATGTAGAGAAAAGAGCTGGGGAAATTGAAAGAATTGCTCTAAATGCAGAAAAAGCTAAAAAAGAGTTTGGTTGGGAACCAAAGACCGATATTTCTGATGGCATTAGAAAAACATACGAATTTTTTCAGGAAACATTTAATAAATGAACGAAATAAACTGGTTATTCGATCTTGATAATACCCTATATAGCGCTGATTCGGGGATGTTTGATTATTTAAACAAAAGAATTAATATGTACGTTTCAAGTAAATTGAAGATAGATGTTTCATATGTACTACAAATAAGGAAGAGATATATTAAAGAATATTGCTCAACTCTTTTGGGTCTCAAAAATGAATTTGACATAGATCCTGCTGAATTTTTATTTTATGTTCACAATATAGATGTAAATATGTTTTTACAAAAAGAAGAAAAACTTAATGATTTTATATTAAACCTCCCAGGGGAAAAATATATTGTAACGAATAGCCCACTTTTTTATGCCAAGAATGTTCTTAAAGCTTTAGGAGTTAATGAACTTTTCGGAAATATTTATGATATTGTATTTATGGATTATTATGGAAAGCCTTATATAAATTCAATTAAAAAAGTAATTAAAAAATTAGATATAGATATCAAAAGTGCAATATTTATAGATGATTCTTTTGAAAATATTATTTCAGCAAAATACCTTGGATTTAAAACTATATACATTTACAAAGATAGTGAATATATGGACTATTATGAAGATTTTTTCTTTCCGAAAATAAGGAGTGTATTAATTTAATGATTAAATTGGCTTTGTTATTTGGAGGGATCTCTCCCGAACATGAAATTTCAATTATTTCTGCAAAATCTGTTTATACTAATTTAACAAAAGGTAGATATAATCCTCTGCTTGTAGGTATATCTAAAAGTGGAAAGTGGAATTTATTTACAGAAGGGGAGTTTATGTCTCTAAAAACTGTTCCTGAGAAAGATCAGGAATTAACCCTATCTCTTAATAAAAGAAAAGGAATATATTTAGACGATGAGTTCATTCCTATTGATTGTGCATTTCCTGTGTTACATGGTAAAGGTGGAGAAGATGGATTAATTCAGGGGATATTAGAGTTATGTAATATTCCATATGTTGGAGCTGATACGCAATCCTCGACCTTATGTATGAATAAAGTTCTTACAAAGAAAATACTTGGTGCATCAAATATAAAGCAGGCTGATTATTTGCATTTCTTTAAAGAAAGTATTGAATTAAATGATGAAACTCTAACAAAGATTATTTCAAAACTTAAACTTCCTCTATTTGTAAAACCTGCTAATACTGGTTCAAGTATCGGAATATCAAAAGTATCAAACGATAGTGAACTAAAAGAAGCAATTAAGTTAGCATTCAATTATTCAAGAGAAGTTATTATTGAGAGAGCTATTAATGCAAGGGAAATAGAGTGCAGTGTTCTTGGTGATTTTGAGCATATTGAAGCTTCTTACCCTGGAGAAATTATTCCAAAGAGAGATTTTTATGATTATGAAGCTAAGTATGTTGACACTGATACTGAGCTTGTAATACCAGCAAACCTTGATACAACTATGATTAACTTGGTCAAAGAGAATAGTAAAACATGTTTTAAACTTTTAGGCTGTTATGGAATGGCAAGAGTGGATTTTCTACTTGATAAAGAAACGAATGAATTGTATTTAAACGAAATAAACACTATACCGGGCTTTACCTCAATTAGCATGTATCCAAAATTGTGGGAATATTCAGGAATACCTTATAATAAGCTTATTGATAAACTTATTGATTTAGCATTTCAAAGAAACAAAGATGAATTTTAGTTGTTATATATAGATGGTGGAAAATATTGGAGGATTAAAAATGGGGACTAAGTATATTTTTGTAACTGGTGGAGTTATGTCCTCCCTTGGAAAAGGGATTCTTACATCTTCTATCGGGAGAACTTTAAAAGCAAGAGGATTCAAGGTATCTATAATAAAATTCGATCCATACTTAAATGTCGATGCTGGGCTACAAAACCCATACCAACATGGAGAAGTATTTGTGACTGATGATGGTGCTGAGACAGATCTCGATTTAGGTCATTACGAAAGGTTTCTTGACGAAAATTTATCACGTTTAAATAATGTTACTGCTGGGTCGGTTTATTCACAATTAGTAGCAAAAGAAAGAAGAGGGGATTTTCTTGGTGCAACAGTTCAAACTATACCGCACCTTACAAATGAAATAAAGCAAAGAATCTATCAGCTTAAAGAAGCAGTAGAACCAGATATAATTATAGGTGAAATCGGTGGCACAGTAGGAGATATTGAAGGCTTGCCATTCCTTGAGGCAATAAGGGAATTCAGAATGGAAAATCCTCCTCATGATGTACTTTTCCTGCACCTTACATATTTACCACATTTAAAAGCCACAGGTGAATTGAAAACAAAACCAACTCAGCATAGTGTAGCAGAACTTAGAAGAGTCGGGATTCAACCAGATATAATTGCATGTCGTTCAGACAAGGAAATATCAGATGTAATTGCCGAAAAGATATCACTTTTTTGTGATGTAAAAAAGGAGAGAATTTTTTCGGTCGTTGATGCTGAAAACATCTATGAAGTACCTCTAATGATTGAGAAGGAGGGATTAAGCAAGACCTTATTAGAGCTCTGGGGACTTCCAGATTTAAATGCAAATTTTGATGAATGGGAAGAAATGGTTAATACAATAAACAATCTCACCCGTTCAGTAAACATTGGTATAATTGGAAAATATACTTCAATGTGCGATGCTTATATATCTCTTGTTGAAGCCTTAAAACATGCCCAGGTGAGCACAAAAGTAAAAGTAAACATTAAATGGATCCCTGCAGAAAGCTTGGAGATAAATGATCCCAATGAAGTGCTTAATGGCTTACACGGCATACTCATTCCTGGTGGTTTTGGAAAAAGAGGAATAGAGGGAATGATCAGAGCAGTAAAATACGCTAGGGAGAAAAACATTCCTTTCTTAGGAATTTGCCTTGGATTACAAGTGGCAGTCATAGATTATGCAAGAAATTTTTTAAGATTAACGAATGCTAATTCCTCCGAGTTTGATCCAACCACACCATATCCTGTTATAGGTTTAATGCCCGAACAGAAAGATTTAAACGAAAAAGGTGCAACTATGAGGCTTGGTGCTTTTTCTTTCAAAATTTCTCAAGGTACATTAGCAAGCAAATTATACAATAAAGAAATAATTAGTGAAAGGCATAGACATAGATATGAATTAAACAATGCATTTAGGAATCGTCTTGAAATGGCAAACATGAAAATATCTGGTATTTGTATGGATAAAAACCTTGTTGAAATCATCGAGTTAACGACTCACCCATTTTTCATTGCCTGCCAATTTCATCCTGAACTTACTTCAAGGCCACTAAGACCACATCCATTATTCGTTGGATTTATTGATGCTTGTTTTAAATACAACGAAAAATTAGAAGAAGAAAAATCATAACAAATATGATAGATGATTTTATTAGAATAAGAGGGGCAAGAGAACACAATTTAAAAAATATAAATCTTGATATACCGAGAAACAAATTTGTAGTTATCACAGGTATTTCTGGCTCAGGTAAGTCTTCTCTTGCTTTTGATACTATATATGCTGAAGGACAGCGAAAATACTTGGAGTCACTTTCAGCATATGCAAGACAATTTATCGGAGAATTAAGGAAACCAAATGTTGACCATATAGATGGTTTATCTCCTTCTATTGCAATAACCCAGCATTCAGGGAGCAAAAACCCTCGTTCAACTGTTGGTACTATGACAGAAGTATACGATTATTTAAGACTTCTATTTGCAAGAATCGGTATTCCACACTGTCCTAACTGTGGTAAGGAAATTAAATCCCAGAGTTTAGATCAAATTATTGAAAGGGTAATGCTCTCATTTAACAATAAAATGATTCAGATTATTGCACCAATTGTGAGAGAAAAGAAAGGAGAGTTTAAGAATCTCTTTTCAGACTTACAAGTGAAAGGTTATGTAAAAGTTATTGTGGATGAAAATCTCTATGACATTGACGATGAAATAATTCTTAAAAAAACTGAAAAACATTCCATATCAGTTATTATTGACCAACTTACTGTGGAAGAAAGTGAAAGGCTTAGAATAGCTGATTCGATTGAACAGGCATTAGAACTAGCAGACGGCATAATAGAAATAAGAGTTAATACAGAAAATAAGTGGGAAACGCATATATTTTCTGAGAAATTTGCCTGTCCTACATGCGGAATTAGCATATCTGAAATCGAGCCGAGACTTTTCTCGTTCAATAGCCCTTTTGGTGCCTGCCCGGAGTGTAATGGATTGGGGGTTATAAATGAGGTTAGTCCATCATTAATTATCAAAGCCCCAGAAAAATCTATTCTTGATGGTGCAATAGATATACCTGGCTTTAGAAGTTATACAGAAAGCTATACTTTAAACCTTATTGAACGAGTACTTGAAAGATATGGAGAATCATCGGATACCCCATTTAAATTATTAAAGAAAGAAACAAAGAATGCTATTCTCTACGGTGATAGATACTATGAGGGATTAATTAATACTATAAAAAGAAGGTATTCAGAAACAGATTCAGAAATGATGCTCTGGGAATACGAAAAACTTATGGTTAAGAAAAGATGTCCCTTCTGTAATGGAACACGTCTTAAGAAAGAGGCTTTAGCAGTAACCATAAATGGTAAAAATATCGCTGATTTATGTGATATGTCTTTACGAAATCTTTTACAATTCTTTGAGACAATAAAACTTACAGAAAACGAGAAACTTATTGCAGATAGAATTTTAAAGGAAATAAGTTCAAGACTTAACTTTATTATTAATGTTGGACTTGATTATCTATCTTTAAGCAGAGAATCTGCAACTCTTTCAGGTGGAGAAGCTCAAAGATTAAGGCTTGCAAGTCAGGTTGGTTCCGGATTGGTTGGTGTACTATATGTATTGGATGAACCAAGCATTGGTTTGCATTCAAAAGATAATGAGAAACTTCTAAATACACTATTTAGACTTAGAGATCTTGGAAATACTGTGATTGTGGTTGAACATGATGAAAATACAATAAGGAGTGCCGATTTTATAGTTGATGTTGGTCCTGGAGCAGGAAACAATGGAGGCGAAATTATAGTTTCTGGAAAATTGGATGATGTAATAAAAGAAGAAAAATCAGTTACTGGTAGATTTTTGTCAGGTAAAGAGTTTATTCCAATTCCTGAAAGCAGAAGAAAAGGAAATGGCAAAACTCTCAAACTTACTGGTGTAAGAGAGCACAATCTTAAAAATATTTCTGTTAGTTTTAATTTAGGAAAATTTATATGTGTTACAGGGGTTTCTGGCTCAGGAAAAAGCACATTAATTAATGATGTACTTTACAGAGCACTTGCATCAATTCTATATAATTCTAAGGAGACTCCAGGAGAATATGATAAAATTTCTGGTGTCGAAAATATTAAGAAAGTAATTATCGTTGACCAAAATCCAATTGGAAGAACTCCACGGTCAAACCCAGCTACTTATATTGGTCTTTGGACCGATATAAGGCAGATTTTCGCTTCACTTCCAGAATCAAAAATGAGAGGCTATACAATAAGTAGATTTAGTTTTAATGTAAAGGGTGGAAGATGTGAAGCATGTATGGGAGATGGTTTAAAAAAGGTAGAAATGCAATTTTTACCAGATGTTTATATACCTTGCGAGGTATGTGAAGGTAAAAGATTTAACAAAGAGACACTTTTAATAAGGTATAAAGGATATAATGTTTATGATGTTCTCGATATGACGGCTGATGACGCATTTGAATTATTTAAAAATTATCCCTTTGCAAGGAGAAAACTTGAATTATTAAGAGATGTTGGATTAGGATATATCAAGCTTGGTCAATTTTCAACAACTCTTTCAGGGGGAGAAGCTCAAAGGATAAAATTAGCTCTTGAGCTATCTAAGAAAAGTGAGGGTAAAACTTTGTATATTCTTGATGAGCCAACAACTGGCTTACACTTTGCAGACATAAAAAGACTTTTGGAGGTCTTAAACAAATTAGTTGACAAGGGGAATACAGTCATAGTGATTGAACATAACCTCGATGTAATAAAAAGTTGTGATTATTTAATTGATTTGGGGCCAGGCGGAGGAGATTATGGAGGATATGTTGTTGCTAAAGGAACGCCTGAAGAAGTAGCAAAAAGCGAAAATTCTTATACTGGTATGTATCTGAGAGATATACTAAAGAAGGATAAGATTATAGCATGATTTTATTTAGAGACTATGAGTTTGATGCTTACATTCTATCTGATATCGGCTTGTGTAGAGAAAAGAACGAAGATAATTGCCTGTTAGCTTACTCTATTGTCCCTGATATTAAAGTTTTAATGGCTGTCGCTGATGGAGTAAGAAATAATGCTGTTCCTGAAATTGCAAGTAAAATCGTGATCGAAAAAATTAAGGAATATTATATGAACAAAGAGACTATTTTTAGTGATGAATTCAAAAACATAAACAACGGAGATTTTTTAATTAAAACAATTGAACAAATTAACACACAGATACTTTTGATGTCGCAAAAAATTAAATCTTATTCAAATATGGCAGCTACTTTGGCGGTTTCTATTATAACAAAAAACAATAGATTTATTGGTTTAACGGTTGGAGATACATATCTTTATCGCTATCACGGGAGAAGATTAACTAAATTATGTGGTAGTGAACCATTATCATCTATTAAAGAGCCAGATAAACATGTAATTGGAGTTAGCAAAGAACTATCTTACACTATAAAAGAGTTTCGCGTAGAAAGGGGAGATATTTATCTCACTGCAACTGACGGTGCAGTGAGATATGAAAAATTTAATGAAGAGGCTTTAAAAATCCTTTTAAATAATAATACTGATTCTCGAGAAATCTGTAATGCTTTTGTAAGATCTGCCATATCAAATAATGTAAAAGACAATATTACACTTGGTGCTATTATTGTAAAGTAATGAATTTAAAGCTTTCATATGCCTCTGCTATTAAACTCGGCTTAAGAAAAGGTGTAATAGATTTTCCTCTTGAGACAATCTACGTAATGGTAGGCGAGAAATGTAGAAACTCTTGCAAGTTCTGTTCTCAATCTATTACATCTTCAGCTTGTTCTAATTATTTATCCCGTATTACCTGGCAAAATGTTAGTGATGTAGAACTTCTAAATACAATAGATAAAGTAAATGACATAAAGAGAATTTGTCTTCAGATAGTTTCGGATGATAACTCTCTAAATATGCTTAAATCATTAGTCATTAGTCTAATCTTGGTAAGCAAAAAAAATTTCAAAATTTCAATTTCCATAGCTTCATCAAATATTGAATATTTGGAGAGTTTGTTTGAAATTGGAGTAGATACTATTACAATACCACTTGATTGTGCCAAATTAAAAACATATAAAAAATTTAAAGGATCTGATTTTAAAGAAAAAATTCAAGCTTTGGTTAGCTTATCTCAAATTTACAAAGGGAATGTTGGCACTCATTTAATATATGGCCTGTCAGATACGATTGAAGACTTTTTCAAAATGATGAGTTTCTTAAAATCAAACTCAATTAATACTGGGCTTTTCTCGTTTACTCCACTAACTGGAACTGAACTTGAAAATCTTCCTAAACCAGATTTAAGTTCATATAGGAAAGTACAAGTATTAAGAGCCCTAATATATGAGAATGTTTCATTTGAACCAGAATTTAATAGTTCTGGAGAGCTAATAAAATTTAATGTTAAAAATGGAGATTTGGGGAAGTTCGAAAAATTAATAAAGAGTGGTAAACCATTCCTTACAAGTGGTTGTGATAACTGCACAAGACCTTATTATAACGATAGCCCCGGTAAGGAACTCTATAATTTTCATCGTCCACTAACTGATATTGAAATCAACAAATGTATATGTGAATTCCTTGCTGGATTGAATACCAACTTAAATAATCTTATTTGAGGTAGACGATTACAAAGGTATCTTTTGGATCAAAATAACTTACATGTGGGTGAGTTTTTAAAAAGTTTCTTATTTCATCTCTTAATATACCCTTTCCCTCTCCATGCATCACATATACAAGAGGTAATTTGCTCAAGTATGCATCATCAAGATATTTATCAAGTAGAGGCAAAGCTTCTTCAACCCTTAAACCATGAAGGTCTATCTTTTGAGAAATTAATCTTTTCTTTTTAACGCCATCTAAAGAAATAGATTCATAATTTTCTTCTTTCGTCTCTTCTAATTTTGATAATTCATTTAATGGCATTACAGCCCTAAAGGAGCCCATTATTACCTCAACAGTCTTTTTTTCATCGTCTTTAGATATGACAAGCCCTTCTCTCTTGTATTTACGCACCCATACGCTTGATCCAATTACGACATCTGAACTTTCCTGGATTGGTAATAGGTCTTTTTCCATTTCCTCCATTTCTTTTAGCTTATTCTCTGTTTCTTCCTCAATCTGTCTTATATCTTCAAAGAGTTTATGGGCCTCAGAAGATGCTTCTTTCCTTTTGGCAAGCTCCGATAATAAGCTTAAAGCTTTCTCTCTTATTTCCTTTATTTCTTTAACAGTATTTCGATAAAGAGATTTTTTCTTTTCTTTAACAGAAGATTCAAAATTTCTAACTTCACGATTATATTTATTTTTAAGTTCTTCTGCTTCTTTTCTAGCTGATTCGCTCGTTATTCTATGAGCTTCAATTTCTTCTGTTTTTTGCATTAAGCCATCAATTAAAGTTTTTACTTCTAATTCTTTTTTCCCGACATACTTCTCTGCAGATTCTACTAAATCTTCAGGTAAACCCAACCTTTTAGCAATCTGTAAAGCATGACTTTGTCCTGGTACTCCTATTAAAACTTTAAAAGTAGGTTTTAATGATTCTAAATCAAAACCAACACAAGCATTTTCAGCTTCATCATAATTGTAAGCAAACGATTTTATCTGACTTAAATGAGTTGTAATAATCTGAGGAACCCTTTCCCTGTGAAGGTAGCTTATTATAGCCATACCGAGAGCTGCACCTTCATCCGGATCTGTTCCAGCACCTAATTCATCTAATAAAACAAGAGTATTCTTATTAGCAAGCTTTAAAATATGAACTATATTTGATAGATGAGAGGAGAAACTACTAAGACTCTGTTCGATGCTCTGTTCCTCTCCTATATCTGCTAAGATATCTGCAAAATAACCAATTAATGTATTGTCACCTGAGGGAATATGGAGACCGCAATAAGTCATTGCTATTAATAAACCACAGGTTTTTAAAGTAACAGTTTTACCACCAGTGTTAGGTCCTGTTATAATTAAAGTGCGGAAATTCTTTCCTAAATTTAAATCTATAGGGACTACCTCATTACCTGGTATTAATGGATGCCTTGCCTTCTTTAAATCGAATAGCTGATTATCGCTTATCTCTGGTTCAATATAATTCTGCTCAATTGCCATAACTGCTTTTGCGAAGATAAAGTCGAGCTCTTCAATAATTTTAATCGAAGATAAAATCTCATGTGCTTTTTCTCTAACGATATTAGATAGTAGTGATAAAATCCTGCTGATCTCTCTTTTCTCCTGAGATAACAAAATATTAAAATCATTATTTAATGAAGTTATTAAAAGGGGTTCCACAAAAAGAGTTTCTCCAGAAGTTGATTGGTCATAAACTATGCATGGAAAATGTGCTTTAAACTCAGCTTTTAAAGGAATCACATATCTTCCATTTCTTATAGTTATAATATTTTCCTGAAACATTCTTGAGTAAGACTGAGAGTTAAAAAGTTCGTTTGCTTTACTATAGATTAATGCTCTTGACTCCTTAATGTTTCTTCTTATTCGTGATAACTCTTCTGAAGCATTAGTTTTCACTTCACAGTCTTCACTAATTTTTGATTCTATTGTATCTTCAATCTCTTTCTGGGGTGTAATCTGTGAAACATATTTAAATAGGTGAGGATAATAATCTTTAATGTCTTTAAAAGAATCTTTTATTTTTCTTAAAGTTTTTAGCTGATTTAATATGCTTAATAATTCTTTTTCATTAAGTAATCCACTAATAGCAGCTCTATCAGTTGCTGCTTTCGCTTCATCTGTTTCTAAAATAGGTAGAGTGCTATAACTATTTATGTATTTTTTCGCTTCAGTGACTTCTTTAAGGCTTGTTTTAATAGTTTCAAGGTTAGAAGAAGGTTTAAGAGATAAACATTCTTGAATACCTGCTTTTGTTTTTGCATAATTAGAAAGAATCTTTAAGACTTTATCAAGCTCAAGAACTCTAAGGCTATTGTTATCCATCTTTTAAAGCTCCTTATTAAAACTTTCTTTTCTAATAAGATTTTAAAATAATTATCACTAAAACCATTATAATAGCAAGAGTCTAATTTAGTTCATTTTAACATCTCATGGCATTTTTGCCACAACACAAGCATGAAAATAATATCTTTAATCCTTTTCTTGTGCCACTTATATAACAAAACAATCTAATTTCTTTGCCAAATATAATCTTATGATCACGAAGTTATTGTTTTTGGAAGAATACTTTGTCCAGTTTTTAGTTGGAACTTCAGTCTTCTTATTACCAAAAACACCGCTTAGTAAATATAAAGAAACAAAAATCGCAAATACTACAATTAAAGTAATTACCTTTTAAGTATTTTATACAACTAACTCTAAGACTTTTTATTTTTTAAATCATCTAAAATGTATTATAGATATTAATTATTCTCTAAGGTTTTGTCATAAAACTCACCCAAAATAGTTAGTTGGATTTATCTTTGGCTTTTGTGCTGTTATAGCAATAGCTTTAAAATCGTTATCTATTATTTTCTTTATGAAGAACCTGTTTGAAAAACCTACTTTTTCAAGAAGACCTATCATTTCCCCCATTTCTGCTTCATATAATAACTTTTTTAAAAAGAGGTCATTTTTACTATTTTCTTCCATTACAACCATAAACTTTCCATTCTCTTTAAGAAGCCTTAAATAACTCGATAAATATGCAACAGGGTCTTCCTTGAGTTGCTCTATTCCGATCAAAGCGATTAAGTGAAATTGCTCATCTTTAAGTTTTGTAATGTTATCCAGATTCCATAAAAGAGAAATGAATTTATCGCCTACTTTGTATTCTTTTATGTAATTTGATAGCTCATTAGACAGCTTTTTCCCGGATGAAATTATCGCTATAAGGTTATCATCTTTCAGTTTTTGAGATATAGAAGGAATAATCGAAATATCCTTAATTCCTTGAATTGCGATTCTTTCACCTTTTGAGAATTTTACAATCTTTAGGAAGACATTATCAAGATTTCTATGGTTTTTAGGCTTAAATTCACTTTTTGTATCTATCATAATTTGAGAATATACATCCACAGTATTTTTGTCTGTAATATGCAAGCTCTCTTGATTTTATAACTCCTTCTCTGTAAAAGGGTCTAAAATCTTTATAAATGAATTCTGAATCTTTTACTACTTCATCAGCAACAACTTTAATAAGTTCATGTTTTTGATAGATACTATAAAGAAGAGTTGTTGAAATATATCTAATACCCATCTCCTTGGCTATATTATTTGTCTTGATAAGACGCATTTTATAACAAAACTCACATCGATAGGGTTCAAATGTATTATTGGTTAATATTAATTCTTTTAAAAAATCCTCCCAGTTATATTCCTCATAAATTACGTCTATCTTAAAATCAATAGAAAGTTTTTTAACACTAGAAAGCCTATCCAGATACTCTTTGTAAGGATGAATGTTGGGATTGTAAAATAGTCCAACAACTTCAAAATCATCCTTAAACGATGAGACTGGCATTATTCCACAAGGCGCACAACAAATATGTAGCAACAATTTATCTTTCAAAATAGATTATTTCCTTCTTCCTGGTAACCTTTCTCAATCAAATATTTAAAGCCCTTAGATGTTAATATTCTACCTTTTGGAGTTTTCTCTATGAAACCAAGAGAAAGAAGATATGGTTCAATCATTTCTTCAATGGTTGTTTTATCTTCGTTTAAAATGGCTTGAATAGTTGTGAGACCGAGAGGTTTACCATTTTTACTTTTTAAAAGGAGCAACAATTTTCTATCCTCTTCACCTAAACCTAATTCATCGATTCTTAGAGATTCAAATGTATTTTGTATAGTACTGCTGTCAATTTTTCCACTTTTATAAACAGAAGCATAATCTCTCGCTCTTTTTATTAAATTTATTGCGATTCTCGGAGTTCCTCTTGACCTTATAGCAATCTCAAGTGCTTCTTTCTCATTTATTTCTACTTCAAGGAAAGCTGCTGCATTTAATACTATTTTTATAAGCTCTTGGGGGGAATAAAAATTTAGAGAGAAGACAAGACCAAATCTGTCCCTCAAAGGCTTTGATAAAAGCCCAGCTTTTGTTGTAGCTCCAACAAGAGAAAATTTATTCACTGGTATTGATACTGCTTTTATATTTCTTCCACTACCGCGTATTATATTTATTTGAAAATCTTCCATTACACTATAAAAGGCTTCCTCCACTCTTTTATCAAGCCTATGTATCTCGTCAATAAAAAGAATATCTCCTTCATCTAAAGTTACTACAAGGGAAAATAAGTCAATAACCCTCTTTAATGAAGTTGCAGTTGTCTTTATAAGGTTAGTTTTCATTTCATTCGCAATAACATTAGCTAAAGAAGTTTTTCCTAAGCCTGGCGGACCATAAAGAAGAATATGCTCCAAGCAATCTCCTCTACTCCTTGCAGCAAGCATTGCGATTTTTAGATTTTCTTTTATTGCCTCTTGACCCACATACTCTGTTAAATTAGACGGTCTTAAGGTGTTATC
>JAGPKI010000091.1 GCA_018054005.1 Caldisericia bacterium | reverse complement strand
AAGAAAAGGATTAAAGTTATTATTTTCTTGCTTTATTATGGCAAATGCAAGGAGATGCTAAAGTATATCAATATTATCACTACACTTTTTGGAAATTCTCAATTTTTACAACAGAGTGATGAGTGTTTGATCGCCTTTAGTTCATTTGTAGTTTAAAGGTCAGGATAGAGGTTTTAGATAGAGAAAAGAAAAAAGAAGAGCTCTTAGCTTGCTTATTTAATATGAAGCTCCCTTATAATGACTGGGTTAGCCTGAAGAGCGCTCTGACTTCTTATGAATAGCGCTTCAGGATGATAGGTGTGGACTGGTGATAGTTAGTTCTCCAAGATTTGGACCACAAGAAATACTTACCTTTAAAGGCACTGATAATAACTTTTGCCCATTTATTGGGTTAAAAACATTTTCCATTTCTTCTCTCAACATCGATGATAATTCACTCACTTTATTTTCAGGACAATCAAAAATAAGTTCATCATGAATCTGTAAAATTAAGTATATATTGCTTCCTTTTAATCTATCAGCTATTTTTATCATTGCTGCTTTTATAATATCGGCAGAACTACCCTGAATAACAGAATTCACAGCTAACCTCTCACCAAGCTGCCTTATAGTTTTATTTTCACTTTTGAGCTCAGGTATACTTCTCTTTCTACCTAATATTGTTTCACTATAACCATTGTTTAAAGCTAAAGAAATTGCATCATTTATGAATTCTTTAACTTTTGGTAATGTTTTAAAATATTTTTCAATGAAAGTTTCAGCTTCTGAATCAGGAATTTTAAGAGCACGAGCTAACCCAAATGGAGACATACCATAAATAATTCCAAAATTAACAGTTTTAGCAATTCTCCTCATTTGAGGAGTTATTTCTGAATCATTATTCAACCCAAATATCAATTTTGCGGTGCGGCTATGAATGTCTGCTCCTTCAGAAAATGCTTGAACCAATGCAGGATCTTTTGAAAAATGCGCAAGAACTCTTAAATCAATTTGAGAATAGTCTGCACTTAATATTACTCTACTTTTATCTCTTGCAATAAATGCTCTTCTTATTTCTCTTCCTAAATCCTCACCAGTAGGAAGATTCTGCAAATTTGGATTAATACTTGAAATCCTCCCAGTTGCAGGTCCTGCTTGAACAAATGTTGTATGAATGAAGGAAGAATCTGAAAGTAGAGATAAGAATGGCTCCACATAAGTATTAAGGGATTTTGTAAGCTCTCTATACTTTATTATCAAAGGTATTATAGGATGTACATTATATAGTTCTTCTAAAACTTCTGCTCCTGTTGAATATCCAGTTTTTGTCTTCTTTTTATTGTAGGGTAGGTTTAATTTCTCAAACAATACAAAAGAAAGTTGTTTAGGAGATGAAATATTAAATTCAGTATTACTTTCCTTAAAAATACTTTCTTTAACAAGGTTAATTTCATTACTAAGCCTATTTTTAAGATTTATTAATACCTCACGAGATACCTTAAAGCCTGCTTTTTCCATGTCATAAAGGACATATAAAAGTGGCATTTCTAAACTTTCAAAAAGGTCGTATTCTTCTAAATTAATTAAATCATTTTTAAGCTCGTCAAAGCAATTTAAAACTGCTCTACCTTTATCTCCTCCGAAGGATCCACTGTAATCAAGTAAAAAATTATTTATATCATAACTTTTTGAATTAGGTTTTAAAAGAAAATACGCAATTTGAGCATCGTAAGTGTTTTTGGACTTAAAATATAGGGGAGCATCAAGCCTATGAAGAATTTCTTTTAAATCATAGGCAATCTTTAAAATTTTCTCATTCCTTAATATATTTAAAATTTTGTCTTTATTAGAATCAAACAAATTCTCACTATTGCTATCAATATTAAATTCAAAAGATTCTTTAAAAGTTGAAATTTCTAAAGTATTTTTTGTTAGGGGAATAATAGAAATAGCTTTTTCTTTCAAAATATCCTCAAAATTATTTATTTGCTTGAGATTAGGTTTATCCTCATTAAATTTTTCTTTTGTAATCCGCTTTAAAATGCTATTAAATTCAAACTTTTTGCTTACATTTATAAGAGAATCCTTACTAATACCATTAAATTTTAGTTTCTCGACATCTATTTCAATAGGAACATTTTCATTTAATTTAATCAAAGAAATATTTGATTTAATAAGAGCTTCATTTTCTTTAAGTTTTATTGATATCTTATCGGAGCTATTAAGAGCAGAAGATATACAATTATAATCCTTTAATAATTTAACAGCACTTTTTGGTCCAATCCCAGGAACTCCTTTAATGTTATCAGAAGAATCTCCTATAAGAGCTTTATAATAAACAAATTGGGCTGGATTCACTCCATACTCTTCAATGACTTTCTCCTCATTAAAGTAGGTAACTTCACTCACTCCCTTCACTGGGGCTATAACAGAAATTAAATCATCCTTTACAAGTTGAAGAAGATCTCTATCACCTGTTAATATGAGCGTTTTAAATCCTTTATCAAAAGAGACCTTTGATAGAGTTGCAATTATATCATCTGCCTCATAACCATCCTTCTCAAGATAAGGAATTGAAAGAGGTTTAAGAACTTCTTCTTTTAAAAGATTTATCTGCTGCGCAAGAGAAGAGGGTAGTTCGGCTCGTTGAGCTTTATACTCTTCGTATTGGGCTTTTCTAAAAGTTTTGGCTTTTGTATCAAAGCAAACAACCACATAATCAGGCTTGTATGTATCAATTATGTTTAATAGTATGTTTAAAAAACCAAGAAGCCCATTGGTGGGAATATTGGTTGATGTTTCAAGGGAGGGAATAGCATAAAAAGCTCTGTAGAGAATGCTATTCCCATCAATTAAAAGGAATACCTTCCTCAACTACTACTTCCTCTTCATTCAATTTATACCCACCAAATGTTAGCCATTTCCCCCAGTAATTATATGTTTCAGCAAGAAGAATAATAAATAAAAACACTAAAGATATAGAGAACAAAAATCCAAAGCTCATTATACTTAATCCTTCTCTACCGACAGTTATTCCAAAGAAAGGAAAATCTAAAGCAGCTTGCATAAAAGCGGCAACAAAAAGGTTGCCAGTTCTTATATATAAATATGTTACAAATAATCCATAAAAGAATATAGTATATAATGTATTTGATGATACATTAATATTGCCAGCTGTTCTAAGTCTTATATATCCCACTAATGTAAAAAATAGAGCTACAAAAAGTGCTGATATTATTTTTTTGACTATATTATTAACTTTATCAGGAATAACTGAATAGAATTTATTTAACATATATCCTCTTGCGGCAAACTCCTCGCAAATGCCAACTATTAGCCAACTTCTTATTAAATTGGATATATAACTTGCATTTATAACTGGCATGGAAACATAAAGTGTTCTTGGTTCATAAAAAATTGAAGTCGAAAAAGGTAAAATTATATATAGACCAGCGAGAGATAAAAGAGCAAATACGAAGCCTGGTAGAATCCTATTTAAGCTTATACCAATTGAATTGAAATCCCAATCATCAAGTTTTAAGAAAAAATAAGCTATAACAAACATAACGATGTTTGGTATGGCGCTCATAAATGTTCCTAATATCCCCGCTGGGTCTATTTCTGCAAATGTTGCAATAAATCTTACAAGTAAAAAAGATAACCATGGAAATAAAAGGATTGCCCCCATATATAAAACAAGAATTAAAATCTCTTTAAGTCGTTCCATTCAAGCTCCTTTTCTATTAATAGCAATTAACCAACAATTATTGAGATTATTGAAACTACGACACTTACAAGAATAGGTATAAGAAGTCCTAAAGTCCATTTAAGGTTGGTATCTATTTTTTGGTCGAGTGAATCAAGTTTAATTGTGAATTTTTGGTCAAGCTCTCCTATTTTATTATCAATCTTGGTGTCCAAATATCCTATCTTGGTATCCAAATATTCTATTTTGTTGTCTATTTTTCGGTCCAAATCTCTATAAAGTTCATGCATTTCGTTTCTCATATCTTGAACAATTACTTCAACATTTGATAGCCTCTTATCGATCTGCTCTAATGCACCTTCTAATTTCGCTGTTCTTTCTTCTAATGTTGAGTTAGTCATATATATTTAAGCAATCCTCCTATTCCCCAACGATAAACTAATTAAGCCTTGTATGAGAGAGAAATTACTTTTTCCTCAGCAAATTTTTTGACATAGTCAGGACCTCCTGCTTTTGTATTTGTTCCAGACATATTATAGCCTCCAAATGGTTGAACACCCACTAAAGCACCGGTGCAACCTCTATTTATGTAGAGATTGCCACAATATAACGCATCTTTTGCTATTTCAATCTCTATTGGATCGTCAGTAAATATAGCTCCAGTGAGCCCATATTCAGTCCCATTAGCTATATCTATACCTTCCTCGAAACAGCTGCAAATATCTCCACTCGTAACATCACAATTCTTGTCGCCATATGGTATAACTGTAATAACAGGACCAAAAATTTCTTCCTGTGCGATACGAGCACGATCGTTTTCTACAAGTATAACTGTAGGCTCAATAAACCAACCGTTGCCTGTAGAATTATATGCATGTCCACCACAAATAAGCTCACCGCCATCTTCTTCTATGCCAATTCTTATATAATCAAGAATCTTCTTATAAGATGCCTCATTTATTACCGGTCCTAACCAATTATCAGGTTCAGTCATATCTCCTATTTTAATTTTAGAAACTTTTTCTTTAATTTTTTCGAGGTATTCATCTAAATGGGACCTATGAACAATATTTCTTGAGCCTGCAGAGCACTTCTGTCCTTGATATCCGAAACCAGATTTTACACAAATATCAACTGCTTTATCAAGATTTTTATACCTTTCTGAAATTAATATAAAATCCTTCCCGCCCATTTCGAGATAAATTCTTTTAATCCATTTTTGTCCTGGATTATGTTTTGAAGCAAGCTCGTTAATCCGCAAACCTACATCTTTAGAACCGGTGAATGCAACGAATCTAATATCAGGGTGCGATACGAGATAATCACCAATTTCCGATCCACTTCCAGGCATTAAAGTAACAACTCCTGAAGGAATACCTGCTTGTTCAAGTAACTCCATAAATTTGACCGCACATATTGGAGCATCGCTCGAAGGTTTAAGTATAACAGTATTTCCTGCTACAATTGAAGCTAATGTCATACCACCAAGAATTGCAATAGGAAAATTCCATGGAGCAATAACTGCACCAACTCCGAGAGGATAATAGCGAACAGTATTATGCTCACCACTTATAGGTGAAAGTGGATAATTTGGATTATCAAGCTCAATTGCAGATCTTGCATAATACTCAAGATAATCAATAAGCTCAGCTACATCAGCATATGCTTCAAGCCAATTTTTGCCAACTTCAAATGTAAGCCATGCTGAGTATTCCATAATTCTCGATTTAAGTATTTCTGCGGCATGTAAAAGATATTCAGCCCTTCCTTCAAATTTTAATGAACTCCACCATTGATAAACTTCCCATGCATTATCTATAGCTGAATCTATATCTGATTTGGTAAATTTAGGCACTATACCAACAACTTCATCCCATTTAGAAGGATTACGAGAGATTATAGCATCATCGCCAATAGGTGTTTTTCCATTAATTGTCCAACGTCTACCTAATTGCTCGTAAACCTTGTCGATACCATCTTTTCTATACCTTTCTCTATTTTCGGGTATGGAAAAATCAAGATAAGGAAAACTTCTGTATTTCTCAAGCATAAATCCCCTCCATAATTAAAATATTATTTATTATTATAAAGGTAAATATACTTTCTTAATAACTCAAAGTCAAATAATATATATACTTTCATTTACAAAATACTGAGAGTTTTTTAGTAGCATATGATGA
>JAGPKI010000090.1 GCA_018054005.1 Caldisericia bacterium | reverse complement strand
ACCTCAACAACGTCATCAGTAATAAGCCCGAGGTCCTCTGCAATAAATGGCATCATAGGGAAATTTGCTTTGATTGTGTCAAAGAAATCATAAACTGGCACTTTAACCCATTCTCCCACTTTTGCATTTGGCATGCCTCTTTCTATCGCATAGTAAGCAACGAAACCCCTGAAGTGATCAATTCGAATGATATCGACAAATTTCAAAAGATGAAAGATCCTTTTTATCCACCAAGGAAAATCTTGTGCCTTGTGTTTCTCCCAGGCATAAACCGGGTTCCCCCAAAGCTGTCCATTTTCATTAAAATAATCAGGTGGAACACCTGCAACCTTAATAGGATAGCCATCCAAATCAAGGTCAAATAACTCTCTATTTGCCCAAAGATCAGGACTATCAGAGTCAACATAAATTGGAAGGTCTCCTATAATTTTTATGCCTCTATCATTTGCATATCTTCGAAATTCTAAAAACTGTTTTACGGCAACAAACTGCAAATATTTAGTAAATCTCACATCACTATTTAAAGTTTCTTTTGCAATATTTAAAGCATTTACATCTCTGTTTTTGAATTCTTTTGGCCATTCTTGCCACGGCTTATTTCCAAATTTCTTCTTCAAGGCAACAAACAACGCATAATCATCAAGCCAAAAGGCGTTGTCAGAGCAGAATTTTTCAAATTCCTCTGTCTCTTGAAAATCTCTGTATGCAATGTTAAAAGCTCTAAATTTATTATCAATTACCTGCTCAAAATTCACAGTGTTTGATTCATCTATAAAGAATTGTGATATCTCTTCTGGTTTCTCTTTGAGAATATCTTCCAAATCTATAAAGAGAGGGTTAATTGCAAAAGCAGAAACTGCATGGTAAGGCGAGTTATCAAAATAAGGCTCAGTGGGTCCAATTGGAAGTATCTGAAGGTTTTTTTGCTTTAAAGCGTAAAGTAGGTCAATAAAATCCTTTGCAGGTTTTCCTAAATCACCAATACCAAATTTGCTTGGAAATGAAGTTATATGTGCCAAAACTCCACTTTTTCTTTCCATTTTCGCCTCCACACTATTATAGTAAAAAGATTCAAAGGAAAAAGAAAATCCTACGGGAATCATACCAAAAAGAGTAAGATAACCTTAGAATTTTCTCTGATATAAGATATGCAAAACAAATAAAAAACAGAATTATATTTTATTTTCAAATAATAGTAACCTTAATTGCAAAGAACTTAAAGAAGACTTTAACAAGAGAACAAAATGCGATTTTGAAGTTAAGAATAATTTAGGTGAGATAAAATCATTTCTAAACGAGACTTACAATATAAATTTAGATTTTGAATATTTTAATTAAATATTCATTACAAAATCTAATCCACTTAATCCGAAATAATTATAAGTCAATTATTTCGGAAGGTAAGCCCTATAATATATTGATATTAACTTAGGAAATTACATCTACGATATGGATAACAACAAAGAAAACAGTCAGTACGAAATAACTGTACCTATAACAATAGAATATGATACATTTTATACTCCTTATGTTGCATTAGATGAACTGTTTGAATATTATGCCTAGACATCAAATTCAGGATTTGTCAAACTTATTATCCAGAACAAAGAAAATAAGAAAATACTAATAGAAATTAAGTTTAAAGGAGTTTCCTCGTTGGTAGTCTGCATTTAAAGGAATTAAATTTAGATGATATGCCAAAAACTTACATTTAAACAGATAAAGTTACATCTCTTTATAAATCTAAAAAACAGAAGCGAATTTAATAAAAATTTAAGATTCGGCGTAGGAATACTCATAAGTAATTTTTATAAAAATAACAAATAATTAAAGCAAACAATCTTCTTAATACGTTTTGCTTTTGACCAAATCTATATTCGAAAAGCTTAATCCTGAATGTGCTACTTAACTAATTTACAAAAAAACTAAGAGCTTTGAAATCCCAATTTTTTATTTATCCACTATATCTTATTGTAATTGTCTTTGTAGTTCCGTCCCAATCAACAGTGCAACCAAGAGATTCTGCTACAAACCTAAGTGGTAACATTGTCCTCCCATTAATAATTTCAGGAACAACACTCGAATTTAAAGGGTCAATTTGAACCAAGTCCCCATCCACGCCGGCGAATGGATTTCCAATTTGAAGATATAGAAAATGTGTATCTAGTGAAATATTTACTCTTGCTATTGCCGGTTCCCAGTCAACCTTTCCACCAAACGCTTCAACAATTGCCCTTATAGGCACAAGAGTCCTATCATTTTTTATAATAGGTGGATAGTCAAGAGTTCTTACTTCTCCACTTACTGTAAATTTCTTACTTCCTACCTTAAGTATAATAACTGTATCTGTTATTCTTTTTTCAAAGATCGCAGAGATTGTATGGTCTTGGGTAATGTTTGCAAATGTATAAGTTGACACAGCACCTTTAGATACTCCGTCAACTATTACGTCCTTTATTTTATACCCTAAATCAGGAATAATATTAAAAACTTCTGTATCCCTAGACTCAACCCTTACTAAACCTGTAGGAGAAATTGAACCACCAATGCTAGAAGTGGATTTTATTGTATACTGCCCAATTGTACTATAAAGAGCATGAATATCGTTGTTCGAAACATATATTGTTCCATCCGTACCTATAATTACACAGTTATTATCAAGAAGATTCCCACCTTTTTCATACTTCCATCTTAAGGTACCATCCGGATTTATTGCATAAAGCATACACTTAAGGCCATCTGGGCCGGCCGAATAGCAAAGGGAGTATACTATTCCATCAGCGCTTACTACAGGAGAAGAAAAGTTATCACTAAATCCATCTGAAAATTTCCATTTTGTAGAACCATCAGAATTCAATGCATAAATATAATCAGCCCCTAAATAAATAGTACAATCTTTGCCTACAGCGGGTGTAGTATGACAACTTGTCAAAGAGGGAAAAGATTTTTCCCACAAAAGTATACCATTAGAATTCATTGCACATAGAATGACTCCATCTGGAGTGGATGCAGGTGCATATACTATTCCTGAAGAAGAAACAACCAAAGAACTGTATATAATTCCTCCTACATTGTGCTTCCACTTTATTGTTCCTTCTGAGTTCAAAGCATAAACATAATAGACATTATATAAGTGATCATCTACTTCAATTCCACTTACATATATAATATTATCCTTGCTAATTGCTGGCTCTTGCCCCATCCAACCAGCTTTTAATGACCATTTAATATTGCCATTATGATCAATTGCGTATAAATTCCCGTTACCGTATCCATGAATATATATTGTCTCATCTGGTCCAATTACTGGTGAACTAAGTCCGCCAGCCATATAAAGCTGGGTTTTCCACTTAGGTTTTCCATCAGGACTAAATGCCCATAGACAATCATAAGAACCACAATAAATTGTTCCATCTTGTGCAATAGCTGGAGAGCCACTCAAGCCAAGACCTTCTCCATCTGGATATCTTACTTTGATAGTCCCATTATCTGGATTAATTGCATAAAGATAGTTACTAAGAATATATATAGTCCCATCTGACCCAATCGTAGGTAGTCCTTGCATGTTTAATTTCCACTTTAAGCTCCCGCCATTTTGAGCAGTGTTGTAAGGGCATTGTCCCGTATTCCCAGAATCATACCTAAACATTGGCCAAATAGGCTGACCATCAGCTAACACTTTATATCTCTCAGTTTCTAATAAAATCATAGAGAAAACCATCGAGATAATTAACAAAATTGCCAAATATTTCTTCATTTTTTAACTCTCCTCCTTTCTATCAAATATATTTAAATTAACAATAACTCCTAAATTGTTTGACCTCACAAAAATATAAGTAGAAAAAAATTCTATCACTTATATCATTTTACTACTTGATAAATTTTACACAAAATATGTAAAGTCAACAAATTCAATTTCAACAATTTTTTGTTAAAAAACTTAAAGCATAAGAGCCAGATACTCAAGAAATTATATAGTTAAAATTCCTTCTCATAAAAAATTTGATCATTAATTTAATAGTCTTAAAAACATTTATTTTATCACACGCCTTCCCCGTCTTCAGTTGTTTCTTTCGCATCATCTGGTAACTTTCCATGTGAATATAAATAATTAAGCCAACGATAGTAAGTCTCCGCCAGGTATATATTGTCATGAAGCTTAACTTTTATTCCTGGCTGAGTTTTTTTAGTATCAAGAATCATTTTAGAACGTTCATAGGCCATTTCTAAAGCTTTTGTGAAAATAAGCTCATCCCTTCGATTTCTACGCTCAAGATATTGACCTAATAATGTGATAAGCCCTGATATTAGGGCTGCTACTCCACTTGAAGTTAGCACTATTGCAATTGGAGACATTTGTGCACCTCCTCTTTTACAAAAATATTATACATCCGTTGTGTATGAAATTTAAACTCAAGATTCTCGACATACTTATTAAAATATTTTTTAGATTCTAAAATTTCAATGGGATATTCCTCAATCTGCCTTTAAAACTTTGGCACGCATAGCAGGAGTCGAAACAAGGCTAAAAGTTAGTGTATATAATTGTCTTCTCTCTAATATTAATTTGATATCCTAAAAAGTTGTTTTCATTTTAGCGCAGTCATAAAAAGGTGATTATTCAGTATATAAAAGTTTGACTATGGACAAAAACCTCAACATATGTTATAATATGCCGAGGAAAATGTCCAAGGAGAAAAAAATGAAGAATAAAGAAAAACAAATAAAAAAGGTATTTGAATCGGCTGGAGGATATGCAACTTCAAAAAAAGTTCGCAAAAAAGGTATCCACCCAAGAGATTTTAAATCCGCGGTTGATAATAAAATCATTACCAAAATTAAACCTGGAATTTATAAGCTTACCGATACAATTACTACATCAAATCAAGGTTTCGTTGATGTTAGTTATGCTGTTCCCGATGGAGTCATATGTCTACTTTCAGCCCTTTCCTATTATGAGCTTACAACTTTTAACCCAAGAACTATCTCTGTTGCAATAAACCGAAAATCATGGAAGCCAAAGATAGAGTATCCACCTGTTAAATTCTACTACTTCTCTGAAAAACAATTCGAAGCTGGCATAGACACAATAATTATTAACAAACATAAAGTTCGTATTTATCGCAGAGAGAAAACAATTTGTGATTGTTTCCGCTATAGAAATAAACTTGGCATAGATATAGCAAAAGAAGCTCTTTCCGAATACCTGAAGAGAAAAGACCGTGACCTCGAAAAACTTATGAAGTACGCAAAAATATGCCGCGTTGAGTCGATAATGAAAATTTGGATAAGCGCAATGATTTAATTAATATCAAAAGAGAATGGATAAGAAAAATAAAATTGCTTCGATTCAGGATAAGCTCAAAAATATCTCGAAAGAGGAAAATGTAGATTTTGATTTTGTATTACTGAGATATTTTGAAGAAAGATTGCTGTATAGGTTGTCTATCTCGAGCTTTGCTGATAATTTTGTCATAAAAGGAGGACTGCTGTTGACCTGCTTAAATTTTCCTATTTCACGCCCAACTAAAGACATAGATTTACTTGCAGAGGATTTGGAAAATGAACTCGATACAATAAAAGAAATTTTTATTGGAGTTTCAAAAATAGAATATGACGATGGCGTTAAATTTGTTTCTTCATCTATTAGATTAGAAAGGATAACAGAAGACGCAAATTACGAGGGCGTAAGAGTAAAAATTATAGGCACTTTAGGGAAAACTAAAAAGACAGTGCAAATTGACATAGGTTTTGGTGATATATTAGTTTCCGATGCAGATATTGTTGAGTTTCCTTCTCTGTTGGGCGAACCAACAAAACTAAAAGCATATCCTATAGAAAGTTTTGTATCAGAAAAGTTTGAAGCGATGATTAAATTGAGTATTTTTAATAGTAGAATGAAGGATTTTTATGACATTTATCAACTTTCCTACTTGTATAATTTCGACGGAGAAAAGC
>JAGPKI010000089.1 GCA_018054005.1 Caldisericia bacterium | reverse complement strand
TTTTAATGATGAGGGGGACTTTTAAGAAGAGAAGTAAATATGGTGTAGTTAAAGATACAGATGGAAATACTGTAAGTAGTGTTGTTATTGGTTTAAGAGAGCTTGAGTTTGATAGGATTGTACTTAAGAGGGTAACTGATAATATGGGTAGATATAGGATGCTTGCAGAGAGTGGAAGATACAGATTGGAGGTTCTGGATACTAGTTGCAAGGTTGTAGAGATTGAGGGTGATAGTGAAATATTAATAGATAAAGATGAGGAATGGATTACAAAGAATATTGTTGTTTCAAAGATTGATAAGGTTTAACGTATTGAAAAAAGTACATTTCACTGGTATTATTCATTGTTTATTTATGGGTGTATGGCTCAATTGGTAGAGCAAACGGCTCTTAACCGTTAGGTTCAGGGTTCGAGCCCCTGTACACCCATACTTTCATATTTTCCAGTACTTAATGAATTTAAGACATTGAATATATAAGACTTTTCTATGGTTCGATATTTTCCATTTTTGTCAGTTTTGTATGAACTTGTATATACGACTCTGTAGGGTGCTAAACCTTCTATGTCTGAGAGCGCCCTATACTCTACGGTGTTCAGATAAAGTGGTTCAGGTCTATTTAGCCCTTTTGGAGGTGAAATAACATTTCTTTCCACTTAGTCTTTCGTCTAGGACATCCTTAAGCATGTATCTCGAGATATATTCTACAGCATTATCAACATTATCTAACTTTGTAATGTGTATTATTCCATTTCCTCAAATCTCTTGTAGTTCTTGTTTCTCAACATAGGGTAGGTTAATTAGAGAGTGATTGTGTATCGCACATCTTTTTTGAAATTGTATTGCAGTTATATATGAAAGTTCTCAATATCTTCTGTTTAATCTCTTAATGAATTTTCTAAACTCATTATTAGCATAGGTAACATCTGTAATATTATCTGCAAAGGTAGAAGTTAAAAATTTATCCTTAGGACTAAAGTTCATACGAACAATCCTCTTTACGAGGTTTCTTTTTGATACCAGTTTTGTATTTAGAAGTGTCTCTTTCTAAACGAAAAGGAAACTGGAATTTATATACTGGACCAGATTTTATAACTTTATACTTTCCAATATTGCGGTCGTATGTGTAGGTACAATCAAGGTAAGTATAAGAGGGTTTCTTCCATTCTTTTAAAGTGTATCTATTAGTGTTAAAGATGCTGTTAAAGCATGGATTTGATGAGAGATTTGAAGCTTGATTATCATTTAAATTACCTCCGTTGGGAAAGTTTGTCATGGATTTTGACTAATGGGAGGTGGTATTATTAGTCATAGATAGCTATCTGTATTTGGGTTATATAAAAATCTAAGACCGATTACAATATATTATGAGATAAATAAAAAATGTGTTTCATTTAGTTGTAAATATAATAAACAATTTGCTCATTTGTACAATATCCTCTAATATATCTAGATATATGAAAAAATAAATATGGAAAGAGAGATTATTCAATTGCAAAACAGAAGGTACATAGGAGCGAAATATAAACTCTCTCCATGGATTTTTTCTATCTTAAAAAAGGAAACAAAGGGGTTAATATTTACCGATATTTTTGCAGGAACAGGCGTAATTTCTAGGGAGGCTTCTAAACTATATGAAAAGATAATAATTAATGATTTCTTATATTCTAACAATGTTATCTATAAAGCTTTCTTTGCTACTGGGGATTTTGATTCAAATAAAATTGAAAAAAAACTTTTAGAATATAATAATCTTCAAGGGAGTGAACTGAAGGAAAATTATTTTTCAAAAAATTTCGGAGGAAAGTATTTCAGTTTGTACTCTGCAAGAAAAATTGGATTTATTAGGGAGGATTTAGAGAAAAATAAAGAATCTTTTACGGAAAAGGAGTTTTCAATTTTACTAACTTCTTTATTATATGCTTTAGATAAAATTGCAAATACTGTTGGTCATTATGATGCATATCTCAAAAAAAACTTAATTGAGGACAATTTATTAATGTCTCCTATTCAACAAATTCAGGTAAAAGATGTTGAAATCTTCAGAGAGGATGCAAATCTTTTAGCAAAAAAGATACAGAGTGATGTGGTTTATATAGATCCTCCCTATAATTCACGCCAATATAGTCGGTTTTATCATGTTCTTGAAACTCTCGTTAAATGGGATAAGCCGAAATTATATGGTGTTGCTCTCAAACCAAAGCCTGAAAATGTTAGCGATTACTGTAAGGTTTCCGCGAGAAGAAGATTGTTAGAACTTGTAACAGATTTAGATACGAAGTACTTGGCAATATCTTACAATAATACATATGAATCAAAAAGCAATTCTTCTAAAAATAAGATTACTCTTGAGGAGATACGAAGTATTCTAGAGAGTATAGGGAAGACTAAAATTTTTGAGAAAAGATATAGACATTTTAATTCAGGAAAAACAGATTTTAAAAATCATAAAGAATATTTATTTATTACAAAAAAATGATAAAGAGAATTAATAGGTCACCGCTTTTTTATGTAGGTGATAAATATAAACTAATGAGACAGTTGCTGGAATATTTCCCAAAGCAAATTAACAACTACTTTGAGCCATTTGTAGGCGGTGGGACAGTCTTTCTAAATGTCTCTGCAAATAACTATTTTCTTAATGATTTTGATGAGAATTTAATCAATATACATAGATATCTAATTAAAAGTGCACAAGATGAAGAAAAATTTTATAGAGATGTAGATAGAGTAATATCAGAATATAAATTATCATGCTCATATAAGAAAAATGATATTCCAGAAGAGCTCAGGAAGAAGTTTAAAAAAACCTACTTTGCACATTTTAATAAAAAAAATTATATAAAACTGCGTAACGATTTCAATGAAAAGAATAAAAATGATTATTTGCACCTCTATCTATTATTGATTTATGGGTTCAATAGAATGTTAAGGTTTAATAAAAAGGGAGAATTTAATATTCCTGTCGGGAATGTTGACTTTAATAAAAACGTTGTCGAAGCACTAAATAATTATTTTAGCATTGTTAAAAATAAGAATATTGAATTTGAAATATGTGATTATAGAGATTTTTTCAAACAAAAAGAATATAAATATGAACATGATGATTTCGTATATATAGATCCACCATATTTAATCACATCAAGTGAATATAACAAATATTGGGATATACAAAACGAGTTAGAACTTTTAGAAATTGTTGATAAACTGGACAGAAAGGGTGTCAAGTTTGCACTTTCAAATGTTACTCACTACAAGGGTAAAGAGAATCAGAATTTAATTAGATGGCTAAAAAGATACAAATCGTATACAATTAAGAGTAATTATATTAACTATCACGATAATAAAAAGAAAGAAATCCGAGAGGTGTTGATAACTAACTATTAGGTATAAAAATGATAAAAAAGGACCCCAATTACAAACCATTACTTTTTACTACTACAATGAGGAACCCTGAAAGATTCAGGGGTTTCCTATCTACACTTTTTCATTACAATGGAAAGATTCTTACAAATGAACTTGCAGAAGAAATTGCAGGGGAATTGATAAAAAATGGACTTTATATACCGACATCAATAGACTATTCTATAAAAGCCAAGTTGAAAGAGGGTATATTGCTAGAAGAGAATGAAGTTCAAACTATCCTTCGAGACAATCCGCAAGATCATAAGGAGGCAGGATTTGATTATGGTTGGCCCTCTCGATTTGATACTTGGTTTAAGTTTGCAAAAGAATTGGGTTTTGTTTTTTACAAAACTGATATGGAAATACAATTTAGTAAGTTAGGAGAGAGATTTATTGATGATAAACATCCTGAATATGAAACCTTTGCTTTTTTAAATGCTTTTGTAAAATATCAGAGAAATAACCCTTTTCGGAGAGTCAAAAATGAAAATGTCCCCCTACTGCTCTTATTAAATGTCATTAAAGACTTAAATGATGACGATGAATATAATGGCGCAGGTATTGCAAGGCATGAATTACCACTCATTATCTATTGGAAGGATTCCAATCATAAAGCGTTATATCAAAGAATAAAGCGACTTAGACTAGAATATGGTTACAACCCTAGTCCTGAAGTTATTGTGGATATTTGTCAAAATGAGATTATGCAAGGAAAAGATAAAAAGAGAAAGGCTCAATCAATTATTCGAGATTATCCAGATGAATTTGTTCGAAAAATGCGATTGACTGGTATTATCTCAATACGTGGCGCTGGAAGATTTATTGATATAAATAGAAATGAAGAAGAAAAAATTAATTATATATTAGAGACATATTCTGTATACCCGAAGTTTAATACTGAAGAGGAATACTTCCAATACAGCTCATCTATAGATGAAAGATTATTTGCAGAATTAGGAATTTCTTTCTCTGGCGAACAGAAGCAAGATTATCTTAAAAAATGGGTTTCATATTTTGATTGGCAACAAATAAAAGTAGAATTAGAATCTCTTTCAAAAGGGCGCCTCTCTGAGGATAAGACCTTAAAATATCTATCAAATCCTGTAAGGTTGGAATTCTTAACAGCCCTTGCAGTCAAGTCGCAGTATCCTAATATAGATGTTATTCCAAACTATCCAATTGATGATGAAGGGCTTCCTACCTCTACTGCTGGTGGGATTGGAAACAAGGGGGATATCGAATGTTATCAAAGGAGTAAAGGAGCTTTAATTGAAGTTACAATGTCTGTTGGTAGGGGACAAACAGTCATGGAGGTTTGGCCGATAGTTAGGCACTTAGAAGAGTTCAAGAAGGGAGTCAAAAATGCTATTTGTTATTTTATAGCACCAAGTATATACCAAGATTCTGTACGACAAATTAATTATGTAAAAGAAAAGGAGGAGTTCATAATAAAACCAAAGACCATTGTAGAGTTTTTAGAATTGATTGAGAATCAAGAAGATTTCTTCTAAGAAATCTCCAGATTATATTTAATAAGAATTTTTATGAGTTTTGAGTTGTTGATTAAGATTATTAACAGCAAAGGATATATAATTAGAGAGCAATTAAATAGCATTGATACACTTTCCTATTTTCTGGAGATGAATCTTCAAGAATTCGACGCCTCTGTAAATCAGTGTATTGAGGGTGAAGATCTCTGGTATGAGAAGAATGCTCAAGATCTTGAATTTCATATGCTAGAAATTGAGAGAAGATGTCATAATTATATTACTGCATTTTATTCACTTCTTGGATGTACACGAAGATTTCGAGACAAGCTTAAAGATAATTCGTTTTTTATAGAATATGAGAATGAAAAGAATAAATATTTTGAAAATGTAGAGAGTTTGTTAATTCGGAATTTAAGAGAATACTTCCAACACTATGATATCCCACCTATCATGGTTGTAATTAAGGAGCAATTCTTTGGATATGAAAGAGACAAGAAAAATATCTTTTTAGATAGTGGAAAGTTATTGAAGTATGAAAGGTTGAATGCGGAATTAAAAAAATATTTAAGTGAGAATAACATTGATTTAGTTTCTTTACTTCATAAGCACAATTCACGCTTAAGGAAATTTTATAAATGGTTTAATTCTTATATTTATGGGAAATATGCCAAGGAGTTAGAAGCTCTTCAACAATATGAAAAGGAATATCGAGAAAATATTCAACATCAACCATAACCTTCAGTTAAACCCGAGAGAAAATTTAACTACGCAATCACTCTAAGAAGGTTTGACATCTGCCCCTGTACACCCATTTTTCTTTCAACTCTATATTATGTATAATATGTTATTTATGATTAAACATAATGTAGAAAAGGTATTGGGAATATTCTCTGTATCAATACTACTAGGTATTCTTTTTGATTATTTCTTTTTTGATAAAGGTCTTGGTATTGCATTTCCCCTTTATATATTACTAATTGTATCTGGTCTTTTGGGGATAACCTATGTATATAGGAAGAAAATTAACAAGGATGCACTCCTGCTTTTAATACCCCTGTTTTTCTTTAGTATTATGACTGCTGTACGC
>JAGPKI010000088.1 GCA_018054005.1 Caldisericia bacterium | reverse complement strand
ATGAATAGGCTGGAACCCCTGGATTCAAAAACGCCCTTGAGCCAAATATTAAATGCTATAGGCACGGAAAATAACATTTTTGGCGCAAAACATATTTTTGATAAAGAATACAATAAATTAGATCAAGATGTCCAAAGGTACCTTAAAAGTTTTTTTGAACTATATGAAAAATTTTCTAGATATAAACTCACAATCAATGACTTTATTGACGCCAAATATTTCATAACAGGTTCTTCATTTATCACAAAGTATTTTGATAAACATCAAGCTAAACCACAAGATATCTTCAATGCGAAGCAGATTATCCCCATTACAGTTATAAAAATGGTTTACAGGGCATCAACAGAGGATTTCATCGGCGAAACTCGGGAAAAAGCCAAAACTGTTTTAGTAGACCTTTCGGAACAATTTTTAAAGACAATCATTGGGCCAAGTGAAAATATGAATATTAACGGGGCTATAGCCCTGTGTGTGATTATCCAAACCGAGTATGAATTTGCAGCAGGAGGATTTCTAAAGTCACACAATAAGACATTATTAACTAATTTGATTACCAAGATAGATGTTTACAAAGATATGTATGAAACCGCTCTCGGCAAGGATGATAGTAAAGCTGGAACGTTGGTTGAGTATCAGAATTTTATAAAGTCTGTCAGAACATCTGCGGATCAGCTTAAAAATGAAGACACAATGACACCATTTTTGGGTAATGTCGCAGGTGCAATTCATAGAATTGCAAGAAAAACACCTGGTATCGCAGGGTTTGTCGAGAACTATGACATCCAACGAGCTATACCAGGCATAGCTATAAGCCGTTATCGGATTACGGGAGGGATGTAATATGTCTGACAATGGTCATCCTGAATATAGAAGGGTTTTTAAAAATGCCATGTTTTATGGAACCTTAAAATTTACCTTAGGAGTATGGACCCTGTATCTATCATCGCTGTACATGAGCAGAAACGGCAATCTCAGGTTAAAAATCATTTTTTGGCCGGACTCCATAGTGTACCTGATGTTTGGAGTTGTTGTTGCCTATATTTATGATAAATATTATGAAGTTATGTATGACCAATATGCCCTTGCTGTACCTAAAAGATTATTTTTTTTTATTGGTGACGTATTTGCGTTTACAGCTTTTTTCAGTATTGTTTTGTTTCCTTTATCGGGATTTGGAATCTTCCAGTGGGGTTTAATGGCATATTTTATTTTTTCTAATCTTGTGTTGGCAAAAAATAATGATTTTATGAGGTTCTTTGAGCCACTCTCGCTTTTGATTTTGGGGATGATGATGTTTATAATTAAAGTAGGGAGCCAGTACCTTCTCTCACAAAATCCTTACCAGCAATTCATAAGCGGAAATACGACAATGAGATGGTTGATTTTTGGAATTGCTGCCGTTTTTGCCGTTAAATACATTTGGGACTTGTTTAAAACAAGGAAAGATGTAAATATGGCAAAATCAAGCAGTTTAGCAAGCAAAGTCCTTGGCATAGGCTTGGAAACAACAAAAAAAATAGGGAAAGTTATTATTTCCACCGGTCTATTGTTGCCGTTAATAGGTTTATGTTTAGTTTGCGGTGTAGTACTTATTTTTGTTGTTATAGAAGCACAGTCTGATTTTTGGAAGTCTTTGGGCAATCTTTTAGAAAAGGCACTGACAACTGACTCGTTACGGATTCTCTACTCTGAGTCGATGACATTGTTTCAGTATGCTGCATTTATAGTGTTTCTACTTTCTTTTTTGCCGGGTATTTGGTATTGCGATAAATTTATAAAAGATAGAAAAAAGTTGTTTAAAAAGTTTTTAAAAAAACACTATCCTCCAGAATTTATAAAACATGTCAATAATGATGAATCGTTTAATTTGTTGATTAAAGACGGAAAAACTATCGTCAGCGATCCTGTGAAGTTTTATGATTCTTTAGAAGACGAATATCAATATTCTTCAAATTTACCCGAAGAATATGGAAAACCAGGTGAAAGAAAACATCTCACTTCAAAAGATGATTTTATAGATGAGTTAGAAAAAATAAAAAAAGGCGATTAATGTGTCCAAATAGGGGGACCAATATGACAACGGAAATTAAAAAAGTGGAAGGTAATGAATTAACTAAATCACAAAAAGAAGGGGTATCAGAAGCTTTAAGTATATGGATAACCTCAGAAAAAGAAAAGATAAAAGAAAAGATAAAAGGATTTACGGACCTAAAAAATGAGGATAATGTAAAAGCGGCGAGAAAGCTGGCTAAAGAGTTATCCTTGGATTATGATAGTGAGGATTTAAAGGACTTTGACAAGTTTAAAAGTATGATTCGAGATCATATAGGGGCAAATCCTAAAAAAATTGATATTCTATTTAGCAATTGCGGTAAGTTTGGAGTAAAGTTCATAGACTTAATCAACAAAGAACACTTGTCTAGTGCTGAAGCAAGAAACTCTTTTCTTGGTTTTTGTAAAGATTTATTGGATTCGATAGATGGTTTGGGCATTGACGAAATCGACGAAAAAGTGTGTATGTTATTCGATGAAGTGACAAAAAGAAAATCGATTAAAGTAACTGATTTTGAAACCGCTAAAGATGCGATCAAAATATTGACGATAAACACATCAAAAGAAGTATTCTTTTCTTTGGATAGAATCCTCGCAATAATAAAGAATTTAGAGTTCAGCGAGGAACATAAAGATAAAAGCATTGGTAAAAAAACAAAAGAATTTATTGGAGGAGCGTTAGGTATTAATTCCTGGGCTGAATGCATTACAAAAGATAAGGTAACTGATTTATATAATGCAGTGCTTAATGGTTTGAAGGATGCGCTAGAAAACATAAGAGATAGAAAATTAATTTACCCGTTAGTTGAAGATAGAGATAAAGTGCTAAATATTATGCAATTTTTCTCTACTAGAAAAAATTTGCCGCCAAATATAGACAATTCAGTGCTGGACAGCTTTGAAAATGAAAGAAATGTCTTAATTGATACTTTGATTTCGCAATACGGAAGGATCATAAAAATTACTTTTGCAGATACTGCCTTTTTAGAAAACTATGAACAATCTTTTTTAAATAGTTTGAAAAAGGTTGTAGTTAATTTCATAACGTGTTCTCCAGATGAAACTCTTCGAATTCAGACCATCAATAATCTTGGTGATTGCGGTTACATAACAATTGATATATTAAAGGGATTTCTTTTTGATAGACCGACAGAAGAAGATTTTGGCAGTAAAATTCAATGGCAAAAAGAAAAAGCAGTTCAGATAAACGCTTTAGAACAATTTAATTCACTGCTGAATAACGAAAATTACAAAAAATATCATGATCAGATAATAAACATTTTAACCGACCTTACAACGAACAGTAAAACAGATACAGCGTTAAGAGAAAAATCTCTTGAAATATTAATGAAACATTTAGAAACTCAATATAGCAATTACGAAAAAATAATTGAAATGAAGGACGATGACACAAGTAATCAGAAAATCATTCATAAATTTTATCATCTTCTTTTAGAAAAATTATGTAATGAACAATCCACTGAGAAGCTTAATAGCTTTATTGTTGACAAGGGAAAAACTATTTTCAGGAATATCTTCCTTAGAGAAGACGAAAAATTGGAAAAAAGTGAAATTAAAAGACTGATAGACAAATTCAAAAGTGACACCGACAAAAAAATTACAGATTTATTCTACGATATACTTAAAGATTTGCAAAATAGTTCTATTATTCAACATATCTTAAAAACCGTTATAAATAAAAAGGATGTTTTCGATAATGGGACCATTGCGAATATTATTGAAAAAGCAAATTCAGAGAAGACTAACACAATTATCAAAGAAATTGCAGATTATTTTGATGGAAACAAAACTTTTTCAAAAGAGAATGTTGAGAGATTGCTGGACTCAATTTATAATCATAATGATTTTGAAAAATTGGATACTCAGACTCTCAATAGAGTATCAATGGCTATTCTCAACAGACTTCAAGGCAGTCCCGAAGAAGACATATTATTTAAACCAGTTTTTAGTAAAATCCTGAGTAAAAGCAAAACAAGTAACGATGTAAAAAAAATTATTATAGATAAATATCTTGATGATTTTGTCAATTTGAGGAATAGAGAGGTTGCTGCATCGTGTATTAAAAGCGCGGAAGAAAGCAGTGATGAGTTATTCTATGAAGCTTTAACGATAAAACTTAGCACATTGACACCAACACAGATTAATAATTTTCTTTCGTCAGGACAAAGTAATTATCTAATAAAACTTCTTTTGCGGCAGGCAACAAAACCAGAAGCAAAAAGAAGAATCATTGAAAAATTCAAGGAAATAAATTTATTTGAAAAAGAAAATCTTGAGATATTTTATGATGTAGTCCATAAGTCAGAAGACAATGAAATAGTCAAATATTCATTGGAGAACATTTTATGCAAGAATAAAGTATTTGATAACGTTAAAATGGCAAATATTATCAAAGACGCAAAATTGTCCGGGAAAATAGGCGTAATAATAAATGGTATAGACACATATGTAAAAGAGATCAACGATGACGTATTTTTTAATAAATTTGACAGTTTGATGCTGGCAATGATTGGCCAATTTAAAAAAGCAGAAGTAGATATAAAAAAGAAAATTGATCTATTGATAGAACATGTTGTTGATAAAATAAAAGCGTCTGATGGCAAGTACATTACGATTATGATAAAGCCTATGTTCTATAAATTACTTACCTCTAAGGATATAAACATAAGAACCAAAAAAACAATTCTTGATGTCAACATTGATTACCGTTATAAAAATCAAGACGGTATATCATCAGTAAAGGATTTTGTAAAAGATTGCTTTCTAAGTGAAGAGGACTTCTGATACTTTGAAAGGTACAGACAATGAAAACATGCCCATTCTGCGCTGAAGATATTAAGGACGAAGCCATCAAATGCAAGCATTGTGGTGAATGGTTGCCTGAATGGAATAAGTTAGCTGCTAAAAAGACAGCATCGACATCTGCTTCTCCGGCTGCAACCCAAAAGAAATCTGAAAAGAAAGGGAAAGATTCCGACGAAATAGATTTAACCGAAATAATTACGAATGCATTGCTATGATAGTTTGATAGTTTTGCGTTAATGGCGAGGAGGACTGTATTTGGGACGTTATGTAAATTCCATACTAATAAAGGGTGAGCATGTTGTCTATGAGACAAAACTTCACTGGCGCATATACTTTACGTTACGTGCATTGTTTACCTTGTGGTTGTCCCCTTTGATCAGGCGTGCTACAAGCGAATTCGTTATTACAAACAAACGTGTTATCGTCAAAGTAGGTCTGATAAGAAGGAAAACCCTTGAGATGAATCTGCAGAAGATTGAATCCGTCAACGTTGAGCAGGGTATAATGGCAAGAATTTTAGGATATGGAACGGTTACGATAGTTGGTACCGGCGGGACAAAGGAGTCTTTCTCGGACATAAGGAAGCCGCTGGTCTTCAGGAAAAAGTTTCAGGAATTCTCTATGGGTTCAGAAAGTTGAAAGGAGGTATTGCAAATTGTATGTGATAAAAATACAGAAGAAAGCACTTGAAATATATGATGCCGAAACCGGCGCTCTCAAGCGTGTAATAAACTGCGCCATCTTTGACGGAATAGTAAAGGCCGATACTGAGGGCAATCTTGTGTCAATTGTATGTGGCGACAAGAGAATAAGAGTATACGATATAAATACGGGATTCCTCAAAACCACAATTTAAACTCAGTCCTTGAAGATTTAACAAGGGGGTGAAGTGTCATGTCAAATTTTACTGTTCTCGCAAATGAGAAGAAATGTGCTACTTGTGCCTATTGGCAGGGCAAAAGAGAGCCATCGAGATTTATATCAAACAAAATATATTCAATTAAAGCTGAGTCCGGGGGCTTTCCTTGCATTGCACAGAATAATCAGCCAAAACAGGGAAATGCTACCTGCCCCAAGTGGAAGAAATGGGAGACGATTTAATATTGGGGAC
>JAGPKI010000087.1 GCA_018054005.1 Caldisericia bacterium | reverse complement strand
AACTATGTGCTCTACTCGACTTTTATACATTCGCTTGACAGATATGAATAATTTTATAAAATGTTAGAAAATTTGAAAACTTTTAAAGTGGAGGAGCAGTTAAGCGTATCCCTGCAAGTGCCATAAGGAGGCTATACTTGCAGAGAGAGGGTACAACTGCCGAAAGAAACAAAATTCCTCATTTTTGTTATCTTGGGGGTGCGAATGATATTCTCATCACTGTCACGAAAGTATTTGATAAATCTTTCGTGGAGAGCCCTTTATCATTGGTTTAACATACTCCAAAGCTAAAATCAAATGTAAAAGCTATCTCCTCGAAAGAGTAAAAAGGAGATAGAGAAAAAGTGAGAATTGGAATTATTGGTGCTACTGGTTTAGTAGGCCGTACTCTGATAAAAGTTTTGGAAGAGGAAAACCTCAGTATAGATGAATTAAGTTTATTTGCATCCGATAAATCTGCAAATAATGTAATATTATTTCATAACAAAGGGCTCTATGTTGAACCACTCAGTTCTGAGAGTATATCTAAAAAATATGATTTTCTTTTCTTCTGCACAAACTCTTCTATTTCTGAGACTTACGCAAAAGAAGCTTCCCGTATTAGTCCAATTATTATAGACAATTCTTCTGCATTTAGAAGAGTGGATGATATCCCACTTGTTATTCCTGAAATAAATGGACGCATCATTAAAAAATATAAGGGAATAGTTGCAAATCCAAATTGTTCAACAATACAAATGCTTAAAGCTATTTATCCTATTTACGTTAGGTATGGCATAAAGGAAATTGTTGTATCGACTTACCAAGGAGTTTCGGGAGCTGGTTTAGAGGGTGTTTTAGCTTTAAAGAACAAAATAGCAACTGGAGAAAAAGATTCTGTATTCCCAAAAGAGATAAATGAAAATGTAATTCCCTTGATTGGAGAAATAGGTAAAAATGGCTTTACTGAAGAGGAGAATAAATTAATTTTTGAAAGCAGAAAGATTTTATCTGACCCCGCTATTAAACTCTACCCAACAGCTGTTAGAGTTCCAGTTGTTGTTGGGCATTCAGAATCTATTTTTTTAAGAACAAAGTATGATATGGATCTAAATGAAATAAAAGAGCTTTATAGTAATTACAAAGGAACAATTTATTCAAATGAATTAATCACACCGAAAGACTGCGAAGGAAAGAATGATACATTTGTTTCGCGATTAAGAATTATTAATGGAAATGAAGCTTTAATGTGGGTCGTTGCAGATAATTTAAGGGTTGGTGCAGCATATAATGCTTTTAATATTTTAAAATATATTTTATATGGAGGTTAGAATTATGTTTAAAGGTGTTGGTACAGCTTTAATTACTCCTTTTAATGAGGATTTTAGTGTGGATTATGTCTCTCTTAAAAGGCTTGTCGAATTTCAGCTTAAAAGTAATGTTGATGCTTTGATTGTTTTAGCTACAACTGGTGAAGCTCCTACGATTGAAATAAACGAATTCGAAGAGATTGTTTCATTTGTTATGAATGAAGTTAATAGAAAAGTCCCTGTAATTGTTGGAACGGGAACCAATAATCCAAAAAAAGTATTAAAACTTAATAATATCGCAGAAAGTCTTAAAGTAGACGGACTTTTAATTGTAAATCCTTATTACAATAAAAGCACCCAGAATGGATTGGTCGAGTATTATAAATATATTTCAGAGCATACTATCTTACCAATAATTCTTTACAATGTGCCAAGCAGAACTGGAATGAATATTACTCCTCAAACAATTGTTAAAATTCACAGTCTTTGCCCTAATGTGATAGGTGTTAAAGAAGCAAGCGGAAATATTTCACAAATTGCGGAATTAATGGCAATTAAGCCTGATTCTCTAAATGTATTTTCTGGGAATGATGATCAAACACTTCCTATTATGACGCTTGGTGGATGTGGAGTAATATCTGTTGTTTCAAACATTTTTCCGTCTGAATTCAGAGAATTGACGCATCTAATTCTAAAAGAAAGAATTAGTGAAGCACAGACAATAAACAACAAGCTTCTTAAAATCGCAAACCTTTTGTTTGTTGAGACGAACCCCATGCCTGTTAAATATGCAGCTTATAAATTAGGTTTGTGCAAAAACTATTTACGTCTTCCGTTGATTCAAGCTTCAAAAAGTACAGAAAATTTAATTGATGAAGAATTATCAAAGTTAGGTCTATTATAATGACTGAAATAATAAATTATGGACTTATTGGATTTTCAGGAAAAATGGGAGAGGAGATTTCAAAACTTTTTTCTGAAAAGGGTTACATTTGTACCTTTAAAAAGAATTCAACAATTGAGGAGTTAGACAATACAAGAAATATTGATGTAATAATTGATTTTTCATCTCCAAATGCCTTAGCTGATTCTATTAAATATTCTAAAGATTTTCAATCTCCACTAATTGTTGGGACAACAGGTTTAACTATAGCTCAAATTGAGCAACTTAAAGAATTATCAAAAAAAGTACCAGTTGTTCAAGCATATAATTTTTCAACAGGAATACAACTTCTAATTAAAATAGTAGAATTAACTAATAGTTATATACCTGACTGGGATATTGAAATAGTTGAAACGCATCATAACCAGAAGAAAGATAAGCCTTCTGGAACTGCTCTTATGCTAAAGGAAAAACTGAATAACGATGTCTCGATAAGTTCTTTACGAATAGGTGGCATACCAGGTGACCATAAAGTAATTTTTGGTAGTTTTGGTGAAATTTTAGAACTATCTCATAGAGTAATCTCAAAAAGAACTTTTGCAGAAGGAGTTTTAAAAGCCACGCAATTTATTAAAGGAAAAAAATGTGGCTTTTACTCATATTCACAAGTCCTGTTTTCTGGAGAAGCTTTGAATGAGCAGTCTTAAAGATACTCAAGAACTTATAAAAATAATATCATCTTCAAAGAAAAAGACTCCAATAAAAGTTTATATTGAGGGAAATTTCGAAAATGTAGATTTTGGTAGCAGCATTGACTTTTATGGAGTTAATTCTTTTGGAGTCATGTTTTGCGAGTATCAAGACTTTCTTGCCTTTAAGGAGAAATACCAACAATCTATTTATAAATTTAAGATTGATTTAGATTGTAAGAATTCTGCAATACCTTTAGCAGACTTAACCAAATTTAATGCCCGTATTGAACCAGGAGCAATAATACGTGATTATGTAGAAATTGGTGATGAAGCTGTGATAATGATGGGGGCAGTAATTAATTTAGGAGCAATTATAGGTAAAAAAACTATGATTGATATGAATGCAGTAATAGGTGGGAGAGCCATAATTGGGGAAAACTGTCATATTGGTGCTGGAGCAGTGATAGCTGGAGTAATAGAACCACCAAGTGCAAAACCAGTTATAATTGAGGATCAAGTTTTAGTTGGAGCAAATGCTGTGGTGTTAGAAGGTGTAAGAGTAGGTAAGGGTGCTATAGTTGGTGCAGGGGCTGTTGTTACCAAAGATGTTGAGTCTTTTACGGTTGTAGCTGGGGTACCTGCTAAATTTATAAAAAGAATTGATGAAAAAACTATTTCGAAAACCGAGATAATTGATGAGCTGAGGAATCTATACAAATGAAAATACTTGTTCAAAAGTATGGAGGTAGCTCTCTATCAAATACTAATAAGATAAAGCTTATATCAAAACGAGTTGCGGATAGAGTAAAGGAAGGTTATAAATTGGTGGTAGTTGTTTCTGCTATGGGAAATACAACAGACCAATTGATAAACTTTTCGAAACAGATATCAGCTGATCCACCACCAAGGGAGTTGGATATGCTTCTTGCCACAGGGGAGCAGGTTACTGCTTCTCTTCTGGCTACGGCGATTAATTGTTTAGGATATAAATCGCGATCTATGACCGCTTTTCAAGCTGGTATAAAAACTACAAATGATTTTACTGATGCCAGAATTAGCCAGATTGATTCAGTTAAACTAATAAATCTTTTAAACGATCATGATGTGCTAGTAATTACAGGCTTTCAAGGAGTAAATGATGAAGGTGATTTAACAACTCTTGGGCGTGGAGGCTCAGACACAACAGCTGTAGCTTTAGCGGCGTCTTTATCTGCTCCTTGCCAGATTTACAGTGATGTAGATGGAATTTATTCAATTGATCCGAAGTATTATCCAACTGCCAAGAAAAGAAAATTAGTTTGCTATGACGAAATGATAGAAATGGCAAGTCTTGGGACAAAGGTTTTAAGTAGTAGAAGTGTCGAGATTGCCAAAAAATTTAATGTTCCAATCTATTGTGCATCATCAAATTCCAATGAAAGGGGAAGTTACGTGGTTTCAGCAGATCAAATAATAGAAGAACCTCTTGTGACTGGTTTAAGTGTGTGCAAAAATCAAACTCAGGTGACAATTTATAACCTTCCGCTTGATTCAGAAATTGTTTTCTCTATTTTTAATGAAGTGTTCAAACAAAATTTCAATGTTGATATGATTTCTTTAATTCAAACTGAATTAAATTTACATTTATCTTTTACACTCCTTTCTTCAAAGAAAGATAGTCTTAATGTAGCTCTTACAAATCTATGCGAACAATATAGTGATTCACGAATAGAGTTTAATGAAGGTTATTCGAAAGTTTCAATAGTAGGAATAGGAATGAGGTCAAGCCCTGGAGTAGCTCAACGACTATTCAAGGTTTTAAAGCCTTACCATATCAAAATGGTTACCACTTCTGAAATTAAAATATCATGTCTTGTTAGAGAAGAAGACACTGAAAAAATAGTTAAATGTATTGCAGAGGAATTTGATTTATAATGCAGAATGTTTCATTAATTAATTCTATTTCTTCTAAATTTGGTACACCTGTATATATCTACTGGGAGGAAATAATAATAGAGCAAATACAAAAGATTCTTAATCTGTTTTCTGGAATTAATTTTTCCCCTACATATGCAGTTAAAGCAAATTTTAACCCCAAATTATTAGAGTTAATTTGGAAAAATGGTTTTGGCATGGAAGTTGCTTCAATAGGTGAATTATTTGGAGTTACGAAAGCTCATATAAAACTGAAAGATGTTATCTGGAATAGTAATTGTAAAACTAAAGAAGAGATGAAATTTTTCTTAGATAGTGGCGTTGGGAGAATTAATATTGATTCTATCGAAGAACTTAAGGATTGGATAGAACTTTTTAGTTGTAATAGTTTTAAAAATAAACCCAAGTTTTATTTACGCATAAATCCTAATATAAGCGTAGATACTCATAATTTTATTAAAACAGGCTTAATTACACATAAATTTGGAATTCCAATTAATTCTATTCCTGATTGCATAGACATTGCTAAGAGAGAAGATTTTTATATTTCTGGTCTTCATATTCATTTAGGTTCACAAATAACTGAAATAGAACCATTTGTTGAGGCTTTTGAAGAAGCTACCTTAATACTTAAAAAATTCAATTTAAACGAAATCAACATAGGAGGAGGCTTTGGAATCAATTATACAGGAAATGAAATTAATCTTAATGCGTATAGGCAAAGAGTGGTGCCCATATTAAAAGATTTTAAAGTAATTGCGGAATTTGGTAGATTTATAGTTGGTGAATCTTCAGTATATCTTACAAAAGTTATTAGAATAAAACATAATGGTGCAAAAACATTTGTCGTGGTAGACGGAGGAATGAATCATCTTATACGCCCTGCTCTGTATGGTGCAGTTCATCCTTTTAAGATAATCGGTAAAACCTCTAATGTTAAAGAAAATTATGATATTGTTGGACCGATATGTGAAAGTGGTGATGTTCTTTATAGGAATGCTACTGATTTTTTACCAGAGAAAGGTTCATTAATTGCTTTTTGCGTGGTTGGTGCATATGGATTTTCGATGGCTAATCATTACAATGGTTATCCCCTTCCACCAGAAGTCTTAGTTCATAACGATAGTTCAATTGAGCTAATAAGAACAAGGGAAACCTTTAATGATCTCTATAGAGGAGTTAAATAGAAAGTGGAATTATATCCTGATCCTGTTGAATTACGCCACATTTTGCATCAAAATCCTGAAACCTC
>JAGPKI010000086.1:1629-6042 GCA_018054005.1 Caldisericia bacterium | reverse complement strand
CCTTCTGCTGCAAGGGCTGTATCTGCTTTCTTCCTTGCATCTTTAACGGCTTCTTCTAAGGCTTTTAATTCCAATGATTTTGTATCTTTAATACCAAAAGATATACCCCCAACTCTATTCGCACCTGCAGTAGTTCCAGCATCTATTACTGCACCAATTTTTTCAATATCGTAAACATTAATATTTAGCATATGAACAGTCTGGTAGCCTGTAATTATTGGTGGCTTGCCTTCTTCATATTTATAAATAGGATTGATTGAATATTCAATAGTCTGAATATCCTCTTCGTTAACTCCTGTTGCTTTTATGGAATCAATAATTTTGGTAGATATTTCATTATTTTTACTTTGTGATTCATTAGCTGATACCCCTTCTGTTACAATACCAAGATTTACTCTACCCATATCAGGTTTCACACTAATGATACCAGTTCCACTCACATTAATAACTCGCGGGTTTTCTTTTTGAGGTGGCTCTTCTGGTTGAGCAAAAGAAAAACCAAAAAGGCCTATACTGAGAATTAACGCCAAAATAAGAATCAAAGATTTTTTAGAAATCTTCATTTAATACCTCCTAACAAAAATTAAAATTTCTACTATCTTAAATATACAGAACAAAGAAAATGGTTTATAAAGAGAATTATTAAAACAACGTTTTATGGTGCATTATCCCACTTGATTTTAAAATAAAGCGTTATAAAATCCTTGCTTGCTATTAAAATTTATTATAAAGGTAAGTGAAATTTTATGTATGCAATTATTGCTGGTTGTGGGCTTGTTGGTTCTCGAGTAGCAACAATGCTATCGCGTGATGGACATAATGTATCTGTAATTGATAAGAATCCAGATGCATTTAATCGACTCCCGCCTGAATTTGATGGTTTAACGCTTGTTGGTATGGGTTTCGACGAAGAGATTTTAAAAAATGCGGGCATAGAAAAGGCAGATGTTTTTGCTGCTTTAACCGATGATGATAATGCAAACATAATGGCTTCTGCTGTAGCTAAAAATATTTTTGGTGTTAAGCGTGCTATTGCAAGAGTTTTTGATCCGGGAAGAGAAAAAACATTTAAGGAATTAGGATTGGAAATAGTTACTCCCACAGTTTTAGGAGCAGAGCAGGTATATAGTAGATTTATTATGGGTGAAAACAGTGCTCATCTCTATATAAGTGAAAATGATATAGAAATAATGGAACATGTATATGAACCAGTCGGAAAAGAAGAAAGAGTAAAAGATATAGAAATTGAAGGGGAGATAAGAGTAGTTGCAATAATAAGAAAAGGAAAAAGTTTTCTTCCAAAGGAAGACGAAATCTTGCAAAAAGGAGATAGAATTATTACTGTTGTTACTGTTCCCGCAATTCACAAAGCTTTGAAAACGTTTGGGAAAGAAGAAGACAGAATAGGAGAAAAGTAGATGTATGCTGTCATTGTAGGCGGAGGAAAAGTTGGTAGGAATCTTGCAAAAGATCTTTTAGAGGATGGTATGGCTGTATCTATTGTTGAAAAGGATGCAGGTAAATGTGAAAATATAGCATCTAAGTTAAATGCATTAGTAATAAATGGAGATGGAGCTGATTACTCAGTCCTTGAATCGGCAGGCAGTAGAGGTGCTGATTATTTAATTGCAGCCACAGGAACTGACGAAGTAAATTTTGTTGTATGTTTACTTGCAAAAGTAAGTTTCAGTGCAAAAACAACTCTTGCAAGAGTTAATGATATAAGAAATGAAGGTATATTTAAGAAATCAGGGGTCGATTTTGTCTTAACTACTCCTTACATAATATCAAAAATGATGCATGAAATTATAAGGTGCAAAGATTGCGGATTCCCATTCATCATTCCAACATTTCTCGATAGAAAAAGTAAGTTCGAAATAGTTAGATTTATAATAAAAGAAGGTTCCCCATCCATTGGCAAGAAAATTTCCGAGCTAAAATTCCCTAAAGATTCACTCATAATCACCGTTATTAGGAGTGGTGAAATAATGATACCATCTGGTAAAAGCGTAATCAACAAAGATGATACATTATACATAATAACAAGAAGAGATAGTTTAGAGCATATAAAGGGCACTTTTTCGGTTGGAGAATAAAAATGGATCATATTAACTTTAATGCAATTTGGGGTATATTTGTTGAAATTCTGTTTGCTTTTGCTATTTTAGCATTTGAGGCAGTGTTAATTTATATTTTTCTACAAATTTTATGATAAGACGAATTAGCAATAAGGATTGGAGTACAGTTTTAAGCTTAACTGGCTCAATTATATATTATTTTGGATTCACAATGCTAATTCCTTTTTTAACAGGCCTTATTTTAAGAGAAATAAACGCTTCTTTTGATTTTCTGATAGGTTTTCTTGCTTGTTTTTTAGTTGGATTATTGCTAAAAAACATTTTTAAAGAACCGAAGGAAGCGGAGTGGATTCACGGAATGTCAGCTACAGCGCTATCTTGGATTATAGCTATGTTTCTTGCAGCTATACCATATTATTTAAGTGGGTATTTTTTATCCTATTTAGATGCCTGCTTTGATACAATGAGTGGTTTTACAACGACTGGTCTTGCTATAATTCAAAATATAGATCACATCCCAATAAGTCTTAATCTATGGAGACATATGCTTACTTTTATGGGTGGACAAGGAATAATCGTTATTGCCCTCGTTTTCCTTCCTCCTTCTGGCTTAGGGTTCAAAGCGCTTGTTGGAGAAGGAAAAGAAGAAAGATTAATTCCTTCTGTTAGAGAAACTGGGAGAGCAATATGGCTTATTAGTCTTATATATCTTTTTATTGGAGCGATATTTTACCTTTTTGCAGGAATATATGATGGTATGAGCCCGTTAAGGTCTCTTTTTCATGGAGTATGTGTATTTATGACTTCGTGGAGTACTGGTGGGTTTGCTCCACAATCTCAAAATACAATTTATTATCATAGCTTTCCAATTGAAATAATATCAATGCTATTTATGATACTTGGTTCAATGAATTTTGGCCTTCACTATTATGTTTGGTTCAAAAAAGATAAAAAAGAAGTCCTGAGAGATATAGAATCAAAAACATTTATTGTAACTCTATCTTTAACGTGGATACTTCTCACTTATGGATTAATTAGAGATGGTATATACACTAATTTTCTACCACTTATAAGAAGAGGATTATTCATTCTTGTTTCAGGGCATACAGGTACAGGATCAATGACAATTTATGCTACTCAATTTGTTAACCAGTGGGGCGATATTGGGCTTATTGCAGTAATGCTTGCGATGGCTTTTGGTGGATATTCTGCATCAACTGCTGGAGGATTTAAAGCAATAAGAACTGGAATCGTTTTTAAGGCAATAATTGCTGATATTAAAAAATATTTCCTTCCTCGAAGTGGTGTTACTGTTGAGAAGTTTCATCATTTACAGGATGCAATCCTTAATGAAAAAATAGTAAAATCAGCTGCTTTGATAATACTGTTATACATTGTTATGCACACAGTCGGAGCTATTGTTGGAGTTATTAACGGAATACCTTTTATTCAAGCTCTTTTTGAGTCAATCTCTGCAGGAGCTAATGTAGGCTTGAGTTGTGGAGTAACAGCTGCATCTATGGCTAATTCATTGAAGGTTACTTATATAATTAATATGTTTTTGGGAAGACTTGAATTTATAGCTGTGTTTGTATTTATCCTTTTTATTTTTAGAAGTATATTTAGAAAAGCTTAATATGACAAAGAAAATATTCTCTTTTTGTGTAATAATAGTATTTATTCTGCTTTTACAACTAATGTATGGAATTAAAGCAGAGGAGCCTTTCCTAAGAGTTTCAACTCTTATTAATAATCCTACCAAATACAATGGTAAAATCGTTAAATTTATGGGAGAAGTAATTGGTGAACCTTTAGGAAGAGGTAATAATAGATGGATCAACATCCTCGATAATGAAGGCAATGCAATAGGTGTATGGCTCTCAGAAGATTTTATCAAAGATATTAATTACTATGGGAAATATAACATACAAGGAGATATAGTAGAGGTTGAGGGCATATTTCACAGTATCTGTAAAGAGCATGGAGGGGATACTGATATCCATGCAAATACATTTAAAATATTAGAGAAAGGACATTTGATAAAAGAACAGATTAAAATTCAGAAAATTTATATAATTCTCCTTGAAGGAGTTTTTATCATTATAGTATTAATATTTTTTAGAATTAAGAAATATTATGATAGTCTGAGTAAATAAAACCGTATTATTATATTTTGCTCTAATTCTAAAATTTCCAATTTATTTTTCTGTGGAAGCAAAAAATTTATAGATTCCGATTGATGTTCAATAAATTTTTCAAAACCATTTCTGTTTATTGAATCACTACTAATTGTAAAAGATACTTCTAAAAGATTACCCACATTTTGAGGCTTAAC
>JAGPKI010000086.1:0-1529 GCA_018054005.1 Caldisericia bacterium | reverse complement strand
CTCTTAATTTCTTTAACTCTAAGAGTTTAGCTATTCTAAACTCTTTTTCTGAAAGATTATAGTTTAAAGAAAAATAATCATCCACAAGATTATTTTTAAATAAAAGATCAATTTTAGAAGCGTCAGAAATTGTCATTGAGTAAACAACAGAAATATCATCAAGTTTTTTATTTTTGTTTAATACATCTCTTATTTGAGTTATTTCATCAAAATTTAAGTCTTCACCCAATAATAGTATGTCTGGCGATAATCTATCTAAAAAATCTAAACTCTCACCTAAAGTGCCTTCTCCTATAATTTTTATAAATGGTATTGGTTCTAAGCTTTCTTTTATGCTATCTAAAACATTCTTTGAATTTGTTAAAATATAAATAGTTCCGTTCATTTACTTTATCCTTAATAGAATTAATTATACCACTCTTTCGTATCTCAAATATAAGTTACTATCTTTCCACATAGAAATTTTAATTACTTATTAATATTATAATATATAATATAATTAAATTTAAATTCTAAAGTAAGTTATAGAGCAGTAGTAAAGTAGAAGCATGAAAGAAGCTAAATTTTATTCAAAACTAAATGGAGACAAAATTTTATGTGAGACTTGCCCAAGAGGGTGTATTATTCCTGAGAATAAATATGGATTTTGCAGGGCTTACTATAATAAATCAGGTAGGCTCTATAATGTGCTTTATGGGGAAATAGCCTCCTTAGCTTTAGACCCAATTGAAAAAAAACCTTTATTTCACTTTTATCCTGGTAGTAAAATTTTATCGGTTGGCACAAATGGATGTAATTTGAGATGTCAGTTCTGCCAGAATTGGGAATTAGTTGAAGGTAATAATCCAACTAATAAAATAAGTTCAGAAGTTCTTCTTGAACTTGCAAAAAGGTATGATTCAATCGGAATAGCTTTTACTTATAACGAACCAACAATCTCTTTTGAATTCGTTTATGATACCTTTAAACTTTTTAAAGAACGAGGATTAAAAACAGTTCTTGTAACAAATGGCTATATCAATGAAAAACCTCTTTTAAATTTACTCACTGTAGTAGATGCACTAAATATAGACTTAAAATCAATAAAAGGTGATTTCTATAAGAAAATCTGCAAAGGCAGCATTGAACCAGTGAAAAGATCGATCAAGCTTTCATATGAACAGTCTTTTGTAGAAGTTACAAATTTGATAATACCAACTTTAAATGATACAAAAGAAGAATTTTTGGAGCTTAGAGATTTTATTGCGAATATTAGCCCAGATATACCGCTTCATTTATCAAGATATTTCCCAAACTATAAATTGACTATTCCAGAAACCCCAATTGAAACTTTGTTAGTCGCTTTTGATATAATGAAAGAAAAGCTCAACTATGTTTATATTGGAAACGCGATGATTGATGGTAAAGAAAATTCTTACTGTCCAAATTGTGGTAATTTACTCGTGAAAAGAATAGGTTATTCGGTAGACATTATTGGCATCACAAAAGATGTTCGATGCAGTAAGTGCAATATAAAAGTCCCATTTATA
>JAGPKI010000085.1 GCA_018054005.1 Caldisericia bacterium | reverse complement strand
TGAATATACACGATAATAATGATTCATCTACTATGAAGTTAAGTGCGGGAGATATAAATATTTTAAGTCCAGAAGAAGAAAGAGAAAAAAGAAAAGCACAAGCAGAAAAACTTCAAAAAGTTATAGAAGCATATAAAATTAGAAATCCAATAAAATACAAACAAAAAGAAAAAGAACTGATGGACAAATTAAATAGTTTATTATGAAATCACTATATAATATAATAACTGATGCAGAAAAAGCGTTAAGATCTGGTAACCCTATTAAGATAGGGAAATATGCGGAGCACGACCACGCAGAAGTAATCGCAACGATAGAGGCGTATCTTAACAAACAGCATATATCGGGAAAGTTTGACTCTAAAAACAGAGAGAAGCCTTTTTATGATATAGTTACTCAAGCAGTTAATACTTGGTATAAGGCAACTGACATTGACCGAAAGAATATAAAGTTTTTACCTAAGAACGCAGGACAGAGATTAAAAGCATTTATTGCGACATTGATGTTTAGGGATTGGATGAAAAAGAATAATTTTGGACAATTCCTAAATAAATGGGGATATACCCTTGCCGCTTATGGTTCAGCAGTAAGTAAATTTGTAGAGCAAGATGGAAAACTAATTCCTTATGTTGTTGCTTGGGATAGGCTTATTTGCGACCCAGTTGACTTTTATTCTAATCCAATTATTGAAAAACTTTATTACACTCCAGCTCAATTAAGAGCATTACCTTATGATCAAGAAGAAGTTGAAAGAGTTATTAAAGCAAGTCAGCAAGCGGGAGAAGTAAGAGAAGATTTAGAGGGGCAGACAATAGATAATAGAGCAGAATATATTGGAGTATATGAAATACACGGAGAATTGCCTTTATGGTATTTAACTTTTAAAGAAGGAGACGAAAATATCTATCGCCAGCAAATGCATGTTGTCTTTATTAAAAAAGGAAAGAATAAAGAAGACGATATAGAAACAACCCTTTATTCGGGTAGAGAAAAACAAAATCCTTATTATATTTCACACTTGATTGAACAAGAGGGAAGGACTTTATCTATTGGAGCAGTTCAGCACTTATTTGATAATCAATGGATGGTTAATTATTCAGTTAAACTGATTAAAGACCAATTAGATTTAGCTTCAAAGATGGTTTCTCAAACATCTGACACAGACTTTGCGGGAAGAAATGTAATGACAGACATTGACACGGGAGATATTTTAATTACGAAAGAAAATCAACCATTAACTCCTATAAATTTACAAGCAACTGCTTATAGTCCTTTGATAAACTTTTTAGATACTTGGTATCAAGGAGGAAGGGCTATTACAGGAACATACGAATCAATTACCGGAGAGACACTTCCATCTGGAACTCCCTATCGGTTGGGGGCTATGCTAAACACAGAGTCCCAATCATTATTTAGTATGATGGTAGAGAATAAAGGGCTTCATTTGGAAGAGATGATAAATAAATATGTTTTACCTTTCTTTAAAAAATCATTAAAAACCACAAAAGAAGTTTCTCTTATTTTACAAGGAGAAGAATTAGAGCAATTTGATGAGTTAACATTACCGGCAAGATTAGAGAGGGCTTTAAGGGCGGAAATTATGGCAGGAAGAATGCCAACTATGAGTGAATTAGAACAAATAGTATCAGAAGAAAATCGTTTACTTGGCAGTTTGAGACCGATAAAAATAAATAAATCTTGGGCAGATTATTTTGCTGATTTAGATTTAGATGCAATTGATATAGATATTACAGGTGAACAATTAGATAGAGCAGAATTCTATTCAGCAATCAATTCTATTTTACAGATGTTAATGTCTAATCCTAATGCTTTACAAGACCCGAATATTAGAAAGTTATTCTATAAGATATTTGATAAAGTAGGAGTAGTAAGTCCACTTGAAATCGCTAAACCCAGTCCATTAGGACAAATGGGACAGATGAGAGAAAATACTGGTGGCACTGCTGGTCTTCCCGAGATGGGGCAAAGACCAGAGGTCGGCATTGCCTCAATTTAAATTAAATAAAATCTATGGAACAAGGAAAACAAATGAGATTTACAGAAGACGAACTTCGTCTTATCAGGGATACTTTTAAGGGTAATGACCGATTACTTAAATTAATGAGAAAAGTATTCCTTCCGGAATTAGATCCTGATGCTCCGTTGGGGCAAGTTATTGATTTATGGTTATCACTTCCTCTTAAGGAGATGGATCCACGAGACGCAATGGTAAATATGCTGGCAAGAAATCAACTTATAATGCATGTGGAGCAACAATTGATGCAATTACAAGCATTGGCTAATAGGGAAGAATTAACAGAAGAACAAAAACAAATAAAGGAGAAAAAAAATAATGGTCGTTAAAATAATAATTTGGCAGAGAAGTTCTGCCTTAAAAAACTTCTATGGATAAAAAAAACTTGGTGGACGCTGACACCTTAAACAGCGAGGTTCAGGATACCTTACCTGAAGATACAGATGAGAGCCTTGAAGAGTCTGATGTTCAAGAGGAAACTAAAGAGAAACCTCAAGACACTCAACAGGAAGATGTAGTAGAAAAACTACGAGCAGAGTTAGAAAAGTTAAAGCAAGAGGCAAGGAATCAAAAAATTCGTGCTGAAAAAGCTGAGAAACTTGCTAAATCTTCTGCTAAACCTGATTTAACTCCTACTGATATTTATGCTTTATTAAAAGCAGATGTAGAAGAAGAGGATTTTCAGGAAGTAGTTGATTATGCCCATCTTAAAGGGATATCTGTCAAAGATGCCCTGAAATCAAGCGTTGTTCAAGGAATTATCGCTGAAAAGAAAGAGGAAAGAAGGACTGCTGAAGCTACTGCTACTGGCAATAAGCGTAGCAGACCAAAACCTCCAACTGGCGATGAACTCCTTCATAAAGCAAGAACGACTGGAGAATTACCTGATAGAGAAGAAGACCTTCAAGAATTAGTATCATCTGCTATCAATAAAAAATAGTTTCTGATGGAATCTGATGGAATGGTCGTATTAACTAAATTACTGAAATGGCAAACACAATTTCAGACAAGACTTGGCGAGATAAATATAGATTAGCTGCCTTGGATCAGATTCTTAGACGCAATTTAATTGCAGAAGCTATCTGTGAAGTAGATAGAAGTGATGCAAAAAGGATTGATTGCCCTTATGGCTCACAATCAACAGCAGTTTTACAAGAACTTAAAGGGACATATACTCCTGCTACATTTGAGACACGCGATGATTGGTTAGAAGTCAATCACGAGGTAATCGCATCTGAACATATTTATGATTTTGAGAGCGTTTTCTCAAACTTCGATTTGTTCTCTTCACGATTCAACGAACAGGCTTTCGCAGTGGCAGAGAAAATTGACAAGATGGTTCTTAATGAATTAACTGATGAGGCAGGAGAATCTTATCCTACCCCAGCAGGCGGATTCACTTCCGAAAATACCCCAGTAATCTTTTCTAATTTAATTAGTAAGGTTGCAGGGTATGCTGATGCCTATAAAGGTCTCTTCATAGTCCTTGAAAATACTGATATTCCCGGAATCATTCAAAAGCAAATTAACAGCGGTTTCTCTTATGCCGATATGGCATTAAAGAACGGATTTCTTACTTCTTATATGGGGGTAGATATCTATGTAACCCGCACAGGCACTTTTGTTAGTGATACCATAGACGAAGATAGTGGCTTAACTTATACTAATTCTGGACATCGAGTGTTCGGAGTCAAGAAAGTTGCTACTTATGCTTCTGCTCGAGGTGTCAGATTCGAGGAAAAACCAGTTTCCGGTAAAACCGGCTTGGAAGTAACCACCATTGCTTATGTTGGATTTAAGCTTTGGGAAGTCAAGAAAAACTTAATCGTAGACATTACGATTACAGCTTCTGCTTCGTAATCCAATGCTAACCCTTAGGGGTTGGCAGAGGGGGTTAAGCCATCAGTTAGCCCTCTCTGTCAGCCTCTAAATTAAAAATATGGATATTGTTTACTTAAACACAAAAACAAAATGGGATTGTAAAGAAATAAAGTTTTCAATAAGGAGTGCTGAAAAGTTCCTTACCTTTGACAATTTATTTATTTTTGGATATTTACCGGACTTTATAAATCAAAAGGCAATTCATATTCCTTTTGAGGATAGAGGAGATAAGTATGATAATGTAGACAAGAAAATGCTTCTAATCTTGAAAGATGAAAGAATATCAGAAGATTTTATACTGATGAATGATGACTTTATTCTTTTGAGAGAATATAAAACTATCCCTTATTATTACAAAGGAGAATTAAAAGAAGCAGTTGAAAAGGCTGGTGGAAGATATAAAAGACGATTAGAAAACACCCTTAAACTCTTTCCTGATGGCAAAGATTTTGAAGTTCATTTTCCTATAATCTTTAACAAAACTAAACTTTCAAATCTATTTAAAAAATATGGTCAAGAGATTGAAAAAAGGAGTGCTTATTGTAATGAATACAATGTCAGAAAAATACAGCATAAAGATCATAAAGTTTGGGAATATTCTCAATTAGATAAAGACGCTCCATTTGTCAGCCTTGCTGATGGAATTCAAGAAATATATTTCTTACAAGATTTTATTAGTGAAAGATTGCCTAATCCTTCCTCGTTTGAAAAAAATAAAGAAAGTGAAATCCGAGAAAGAATTGAGCATTTAAAAAAGATTTACGAACTTTATAAAAAGAAAAACCCCATTAAATACGAACAAAAACAAGGGGAATTTAAAAAACAAATAAAAAACATACAAAATGGTTTATAACAACACAACTTCAAAAAATGGATTACTCCAATCAATAGAATTTTGGACTAATCTTGGCGATGGTGCGGTTTCAGGAGACCCATTATTAAAGGCAGTCTTTACTAATCGTTTGAATAGACGATTGGATATGTATTTAGGACTACTTGGGGCTGGATCAAGACAAGCACAAATAGATGATACTAATTTCACAAACCAGCCTTTTTCTCTTTTTAACATAGTAAGCGGACAGCACGATTATGAATTTTTAACTGATGAAGATGGAAACTCTATTTCAGATATAACTGCTGTTTATTATAATTCAGGAGATGGTTTTAAGAAGTTAGATAAAATAACTCTTGATAATGACGAGGCGGAACTTATAATGAGCCCGAATGATGACAGCACGGGAACTCCTATAAAGTATGTAGAGAGAAACAATTCTATCTTTTTAAGTCCTGTTCCTTCTGTTTCTTTAGAAGGAGGCGGAAAGATATTTTATAAGAGATGTCCATCTTATTTTACTATCACAGATACAAATAAAGAGCCCGGTATTCCTTTTCAATTTCACGAGATGCTTGCTATTGGGGCAAGTTATGATTGGTTATTAGTAAATAAATCCAACGCACAAACTCTTATTACAAGAGTAGAGGCGGAACTAATGAAATGGGAAAGAGAATTTAGAACTTATGTAGAACTTCGCAATCCGACCAAAAAAAGATTAACTCCTAAATTAGAAGATTTAAGATGAGCCAGACATTGATAAACATACCAAAATCATCATTTTGTATTTTTCTTGCTACTGATGATGGAAAACTAATTGTTGATGATGACGACGACCTTTATATAGTAATTAAAGGATTTGATACCTTGAGCGGGCTTGATAAAAATACAGGAATAATGACAGGTATTGAAAAGCATACAACGTCATTAACTAACCTATCAAAATCATCAGGAGTGATAACAAATATTTCAAAAAATCAATCATATCTACCATTTTTTAGATTATTAGAAGGAACAGTTAATTCTTTCAGATTACAAGAAGATGGTGATGAAAAAAGGTTATTAGAAAATAAGATAACTAATAGCAATATTAAAAAAAGTTAAACAATTACAAAAATGGAAGACAAACGAATAAGTGAATATGACAATTTAGCAGCCGCAGATATAGAAGATACAGATTTATTAGAGGTTGGCAGACCATCTATTAAAAATTTCAAATTAACTTGGGCTAATTTAAGGTTGGCTGTAATAAATTTTTTGTCAGATATCCTGTTAGGAAAAGAAGATGTTTCTAATAAAAAAACA
>JAGPKI010000084.1 GCA_018054005.1 Caldisericia bacterium | reverse complement strand
CTTTCTAAATTTACTTAAATATTTTTTAGATAAATATTAAATAATTAACTCTTAAAAGATAAGTAATTTCGTAGATAACTGTATTTTACATTTTTAAACTAAAGTTCAATTAGAATCTATCAGATTATTAAATACATACAGTTAAATAATTTGTAAAGTCAGAATACAATTAAAAATAATCCCCTGATTTTATCAAGGCAAACCTTGGTTAGTTTGTGAAGTTGGGTTTACTTTATTCTAATCAAGAGCCGATTTTTAATAGATATAAACAAATCTATCAATCAAATTAAAGTATGATCATTGCTAGCCTAGATGTAGTTCTTCTATTCCTTCAACGGGAATTCTTTCTATTTTATGGGTACACTTATCAAACACACAGAGTTCACTATGTGACTCTATATAAAAAGAAGGAGCTGAAAAATGATCCTTAACAGTTCTAACGAATGCAAGATATCTACCATTATCTTCTGGAGCTGATAATTCTGCATAATTAATATCGACATAGAGCACATCATCTTGATTACTATATGTAACTTTTCTTAATATTGCAGTAACGACATCTCCTTCAAACATGAATTCCTGATTTATATAGGGCTTTGTAGGTATCCATGGCACATTTTCATAGGTATAATCTTCTATAGTATTTTTATAATATTTTATCCACTTTTCGGTAAGTCCTGGAAAAGCTATTTTGAATAAATAACTATCTGTATCCATTTTAAAAGGATATAGTTCTACGGGAACATCGGCAAAAGTTGGATAATACATTCCCCATCTATCTCCAAGATATACATTTATAGAGAATTCATAAGATATCTTGGAATCGACTGTATTATAAATATACAGCGGCATTGCATAGACATTATTTGTAATAACAACCTTTCCATAATTAGCTGATTTAGCTTCATTCCAGCTGGATGATGAAACCATAATAACTTCGTCTTCAGAAATGAATTTTGGTCTTATCATTCCTCCACCAATTTTTCTAAAATCTTTTCCTGAATAGCTGCAAATATATGTATCAACTTTATTGGATAATGCTATATAATTTCTTTTTGGAGATAAATCAAAAAAGGAAAGATTTTTTCCTGATAAAAGGATAGTAACCTTATTGGTTTTATAATCCCAGATTTTCAAATCACCATTTTCCAAATAATATACTGAATGACTTAAAAATTTATCTTTTTCTTCATCATTCATATTTAATTCCTCTTCTGGTAAAGGTATATAAGGTATATCCTTCGTAAAAGATAGGGAATCAAAGATTTTATTTTGATCGGATTGTTCATGTAATTCTATTTCTATACCATTCTTTGCATACTCTCTTTTTTGAGAGAAATACAACGTAACATTTCTTTCCTCTGGAATTTTATAAGCTTCAGGAAAATTCGCATAATCCTTTATTATTACCGAAACAACTGCAGGTTTTGGTAAAGGCTTTATCTCAAGCACAAGATCAACTAAATCATTGGAAGTTTCTTTGGGATAATGAATATTTATATATTTATTATTTGATTGTATTGAATAATAATCTTCTGGAATTGGATAATTCTTTACATTAAATGTAAATGCACCTTTTTCCCAGATTAATGAACTCTTATCTTCTGGTAATACATTTTCAAAATGATTTGAGTAGGTATAATCATAGCTAATACAATATACACCCTGATTGTCAGGAACAAATGAATAAAGAAAACCCTCTGGTGTTAAAGGTAACTTACTTCCATCAGGCTTTGTGACGACAACATTGTCTAAAGCTATAGACCCATTTGGTAAAAATTCAATCTTTTTAAATGTCCATGGAATAGAGTTAAAGTGAATCTGCTCATTGGAGATATATCTTAATTCAGTTTCGTTGTAGTCTGTTTTTATGTTTTTAGTTCTGCAAGCATTTAGGGAAAATAAAATGCTAAATACAAGCAAAATCCCTATATAATTCCGTAATAACTTCAACTTATTCAACCCCAACCCTCCTTTTTCTGCATATAATTCGTAATTATTATATTGTAATATATTTAACTTAATTGCGTAATTCTCAACCATTATTAGTTCATAAAATATGACCCTAAAATTAAATTAGAACAATAATTCAACTTTTAATTTCAATAGCAATAAAGCCATTTAAATTGCTTTTTTGCGAGAATTTTTTAATTGTTTTATCTCAAACTTAAAATTTGGTTTTATAATATAGTTGAAATGATTAAGCAGACAGAAATTAAAGAGAAATTAAAAAAAACTTACTTCCCATTTTTCGGGCATTTTAATGGCTTCACCCCTGTTCAGGAACTCGCAATACCTCACATATTAAACCGAGAAAACATTGTTTTAATTTCCCCTGCCGCAAGCGGAAAGACTGAAGCAGTTATTGCTCCTATACTTGAAAATCTTTTATTAGATCGAGAAACAGAAGGGTTTAAAGTTCTATATGTTTCACCGACAAGGTCACTCGTAAATGACCTCTTTAGAAGACTAAAAGAGCCTGTAACCTATCTTGGACTTACAATTGAACGTAAAACAGGAGATCACCCATTGATCAATACTGAGAAATTACCAAATATTTTGCTTACAACTCCAGAGTCTTTTGACTCTCTCCTTACGAGAGAGACAAAAATCTTTAAAAGTTTAAAGGCTGTAATTCTTGATGAGATTCATTTATTAGATAACACTCCAAGAGGTGATCAACTGCGAATTCTATTAAATAGGTTAAGAAAAATTAATAATAGTATTCAATATAGTGCTCTTTCAGCAACAATTGATGACCTAAAAATTGGCGAGAGATATTTCCCTGATTCTAAATTCTGTGTTTTAAAGTCTGAAAGAGAAATTGAATATTCACTTATACAGGCTAAAGATTTTATTAATGAACTTTTTAAAGTTGCTTTGGAAAGAAATCTAAAAAAAATATTAATCTTTTTCAATGCTCGAAGCTTAGCGGAAGAATTTTCAAGAAAATTAAATCGTCCACCATTTCAGGGAAAAGTACTCGTTCACCATGCAAGTCTGCCAAAACCTAAAAGAGAAGAAGTAGAGAAAGCAATGAATGATGCTGATAGTATGATTCTTCTTGCAACTTCAACTTTGGAATTAGGCATAGATATTGGAGATGTTGATTGCGTAGTGCTATATAGACCTCCATTTAATGTTTCTTCGCTTCTACAAAGAATAGGTAGGGGTAATAGAAGGAGTGATAGACTGTTTGCCCTTGGAGTATATGCTGATAATTGGGAAAAAGTATTATTTGAAACCATGTTTGCTTCTGCTAAATCAGGCAGATTATTTGAAAAATTGTATAAACCAGCACTATCTATAATTCCACAACAAATCTATTCATATATGTATCAAAGAAGGAGAATTGGCACAACTTTAAAATCTATTTATGAAATTTTTAAGCCAATTTACGACTATGATACTATTAGAGAAATATTTAGCTCATTAATTGAAGTAGGATTTATAAAGGAAGTAAGAGCAGGAATTTACTTCCTAACTCCTGCACTTGAGCGTAAGATCAGTTATGGCAAAATTTACTCAAATATAGCAGAGATATCTTTTGGAGAATATGAAGTGTATGACATTGCAAAAGATAATATTGTAGGGAAAATTTTCTACCCAAAAGAGACTTTTATACTATCTGGTAAGTGCTGGCAAATAGTAAATGTTTTAGATGATAAAAAAAGGATCTATGCTAAAGTAATAAGTGATACGACTGACTATGAAAAAGTTTTTGAAGGAAAAGGAGCAGGAAATTATAATTATCTATTGGCACCTGTAATAAAGAAAAAATTTTTTCCTGAGCTTAAAGGGGAGGAGTTTCCATTTATAATAAAAGATAAAAATGTTTATATATTACATTTTTTAGGTTCTTTATATGGCTTCTTGCTTGCAAATGCATTTACTTATGATGGCTTAAATGCCTTTGATGTAGATGGTAAAATGCTGATTCTAAAACAGTATAATTTAAAAAACAAAGATTTTCCAATTCCATCCGATGAATCAATAATAGAGGCAATATGTGCAAATATTGAAAGGCTTGAGGATGCACTTGGCAGTGGGGCTTATTTTTATGATTTACCAGCTAAATACCAAATTGAGGACCATTATAGAAATCTTGATATAGAACGGTTTTTAGTGTTTTTGAGAGCTTTAAAACTTGTCCCTATAAACTTAAATTATTTTGAAGAAATTAGCAAATTTATAAGTACTAACTAAAATGAAGTATAATAATAAGTTGAAAGCGTAATTAAATTGGAGGTTTATTAAAAAATGAAAAGAATGAAAATTTTGGTAAAAGGTAATCTAAAAAGGATTAATCAATCATCTAACTGTAGAGAGTGCCAAACACCCTGTAAATCTGCATGTAAAACATCATGCACGATAGGTAATCAGACTTGTGATAATCTAAAAAAGAAGGGTAAATGGATCTGGTAGAAGAAAAACTCAATAAAGGAATAATACATCCATTCTCTTTTTGTGGAGAGTTTCTTCTTTTTGATTCAAGCACGAATTCAATTTTTTCTATACCTGAAAGTTACTATAAATCATTTTTCTCCGAAGAAAAGGATTCAGACCTTTTAAATGATTTAGTTGAAGGAGTAAAAAATGGTTATTTTTTTGTGAAAGATGAGCCCTTCATTGATAACAGAGTTTACAAATCTATGTGTCTCATAATTACAAGAAATTGCAACTTTTCATGTAAATATTGCTTTGCTAAGGAAAGCAACAAGACTGAATATAGAAACGCTATTATGAGCGAAGAGATTGCAAAAGAAGCTCTTTTCTTTCTTGTGAATGCCAGCAAAGAAAGGAAAAGCTTAGAAATTGACTTTTTTGGAGGAGAACCACTTCTTGGTTTTGAAACTATAAAAAGCACTGTAGAATATTCTAAAGTTTTGAAAGAAAAGTATAATAAAAAATTTCTCTTTTCTCTTACTACTAACGCATCTTTGCTAAATGATGAAATTATTGACTATTTAAACAAAGAAAATATTAGTCTCATATTAAGCCTCGATGGAGATAAAAAGACAAACGATGAATACAGAGTGAAAAGCAGTGGTATGGGTACTTTTAATGAAACTTTTGGAAATATAAAGAAAGTATTATCTAAGAGGAATGAAGGATATTATGTAAGAGGAACATATACAAGCAAAACTATTAATTTTCCCGAAAATGTTAGATTTTTCTATTCTTCTGGAGTAAAAAAAATATCAATTGAGCCAGTAGTGACTAAGAATGAACTTATTAACCTTAAAGAGGAGGACTTAAGTTTACTTAAAAAAGAGTATGAAGAGCTATCAAAATGGTATATTGATACCAAGAAAGCTGATAAAGAGTTATCATTTTATCATTTTGAGCTTGATCTTATAAATGGATCCTGCATCGAAAAGTTGATGAGTGGTTGTGGTGCAGGTGTAGAATATTTATCTGTATCTCCTGAAGGGGATTTATACCCATGCCATCAATTTGATGGTAATGGTGAATTCAAATTAGGTGACATATATAATGGAATAACTAATAGTAGCCTAACTTCTACTTTTAGGACTGCAACAATTGTTTCCAACAAAAAGCCCTGTGATAGCTGTTGGGCAAAATATCTCTGTGGTGGAGGATGTCTTGCCAATAATTACACAATTAATAACGATATAAATTCCACATATAGTCTTGGGTGTGAAATACAAAAATTGCGATTAGAAGCTGCTCTTTTTGTTCAGGCAAAGATTCATAGTTTTTACTAAATGTTATAAAGGTTATTAATAGTTTTTATCATGAAGTAGTATCTTCTCAAATGATCCAAGCTTTCTTATTTTATATAACACCTATCAAAGCTAAAAAATGATCTTGTTTTCCTAATAATTTATTTTAGAAACAAAGACAGGTGTTGACGCAAGTTTATCAATACACAAAAAAACTATTAAATGAGGAGATTCCTCAAAACCAAGTAAAAAAATTCGTTGGTATACAAAAAGTATTAAAAAAATGAATTCTGAATGCTCGATAAATATGTTCGAGGGTGACAAATCACTTACTGAATTACCTAATAATTGAGTTAGTGAACGACACTTTACTGTCATTTTGAGTATTTTTTAATGATAAATAGTCTCTTTTTTAACTTTTGGGTGAAAATATTTCAGGTATA
>JAGPKI010000005.1 GCA_018054005.1 Caldisericia bacterium | reverse complement strand
GAACGTTATTTGATGCTTTGGTATCAGGGGTAGGTGTTACTTTAACATTTGTAACAGAAGTCCCTATAGCATAAGGAGGAGAAACTCTGTAATAAGGTTGAGCTGAAGTCATTACTTGAAGAGTATATATACCTGCTTTTGATGGATTTTTAATTTTTATGGATTTTAGGAAATCAATTGTAATTTCTGCTCCTGCAGCAATATCAGTAGGAACAGTAATTGTTATATTATTACCACTTCTTAAGGGATCAAAAATAAGCGAATAAGGTGTTCCATCAACATCAAATATAACAGATGAAGCTGGAATAGTTGATGGAAGAGTAGTGCCAGTCGGAAAAGCAATTGTTATAGTCCCGTAATTTGCGGAGAGTGGCACATTTATTGTTATTCCAATCTTATATTCTGCTTCTACACTCACTGTGTAAGGATTAACTACAACTCCTTGAACACCATTTGTTGCATCTCCGTCAAGATCAAAGAATTCAATAGCATCATAAATAGTATAAGGGTTTGAGTCAATTTTTGTTGGCTCTTTTGTGGTACTTATCTTTATCTGATAAACACCTGCAGTTGGGTTGACCATCCCAACAGAATTTGTCAATATTATAGTCACCTGTGAGCTATTTGTAACATCAACAGGTACTTTAAATTTTAATGTTAAAGGGGTAGTCGTACAAGTGGCATCATAATTAAGAGGTTTACTGTTAACAAGAATATAACTTGCTGGTATTTTACCTGAAAAGAGTGCTTTAGGTGGAGTGATATAGGCTGCGTCAAATTCTATAGTTATTTCATCGGTATCTTTTGATAATGCTCCTTCATTTCCAACCTTCCATACAAACTTATATTCAGCAAACTCTGACCCGTCTGTATTAGGTGAAACAGTAACATCTGCTGGAACACCTATAAAATATTTATTTGAGTCCATTGGACCCTCAATTCTTGTTTCAGATGTTCCAACAAGATAACCCGTTTCAACTTTTAGTCTTAAATTGCCAGTAGATGAAGCAGGATTTTTAATACCGCATGTCTGAGAAAAAGCAACAGTAACATTTGATCCGGCTGTAATTGGAGAAGGAACCATTACTCTGATAGTTGTACCTGATATCTTTGGATCTTCCAGGGTAGCGCTTCCATTTACTGTAACGCAACTTTTATCCATTGAAGTTGGAAGAGTAGTACCAGTAGGAAAACTAATTTTTATATAACCAGTTTCTGGTATTGCATAACCAGAACCAGTGCCAAGAGTAAATTGAATATCATAAGAGGCAACATGTCCTGCAATTGGAGGTGTAACAGTAACATCGGCAGCAGTTAAAGCAAACGAAAATTCCAAAAATGAAAACTGAGAAAGTATCAGAAACAAAACAACCAAAAAACTTAAACTCTTTCTCATTATTTAACTCCTTTCAATCAATGAAAGTATATCTATATTCTTAAATATCCATTTGTATTTAAATAGGTTCAAATCAACAAATAATAATTCATAACATAAAAGCATATGTAACATCCTCGTATTCAGAATAATTTTTTGAAATAATTTTAGATTCTATAGCTCCAACATTCATACTAAGTCTCTTTAGTCGGCTTATATCTGCTCTTTTAGGACTTATTTTTACATTATAAGCTTTATTTTTAATTACGAAATCAATTGATGCTCCACCTTTTTTCTGATAATAATAGATTTCTTCATCATTACGGATATTTTGAAAAACACTATTTTTAAATAAATCTTCTTCAGATACCCTTGCAAAATTATTTATAAGTCCTGTATCGCAAACATAAACTTTTGAAACTTTTTTTAATTCACGGTTATCGTTAAAACTAATGGGATTAACTGTTTTAATAAAGTGGGCTTTTTCAAGGAAAGAAATATATTCATAAGTTGTTGCTCTTGATAAATTTATATCCTTAGATAGCCTTTGCACATCAAGCTTCTGACCAACCCTCTGCATCAAGAGAAGCATAAGATCTCTAATGGCTTCACTTTTTCTGAAACTACTGAATTGAACAACATCAAACTTAAAAAAAGATGAAAAAATATTTTCAATTGTTTTTCTCTTTTCATCAATAGTTTTTTTAAGAACAACCTCAGGAAAGCCTCCAAAAAGAATATACTCTTCATACATATTGGAAAGAACATCATAAATTTGTCTGGTAATACCTTTTTCTTCATCTGGAAGCTTTATTTTGGCACCTTTAAAAGACAAAAATTCCTTAAAATTTAAGGGAAATAACTCAAATGAATATATTTTGTTACCTGTCATTATTTTAGATTTTGATGAACAAACAGAAGAAGTAAGTAAAAATTTAACATTACAAGTTTTAACAAAATAATTAATTACTGAAATTAAATTGGTAATTTCTCTTACTTCATCCAAAAATATATAGGCTTTTTCGTTTTCAAAATCTAAACCAAGTATTTCAAGCGAAGACTTCATTCTCTCAAAATTTTCACCCTCGAAATATTTACGGTTTATCGGATTTTCAAAATCAAGGAAAAGTTTATTGTTAGTTTCAACTTTATTGTAAATATATTTCAATAAAGTTGACTTACCTACCCCTCTAATACCTTCAATAAAAATTGGCTCGGAGGAGCGTAAACAAGGAATTACTTTTTTTAATAACTCCCTTTCCTTAAACATAAATACACTTTACAAATAGTTTTACTTTTTGTCAAGAAATATAAGCAAAAAAAATGATTTTTTTTAATTATTTTTTATTTTTTATCACTTTTTATTATTAAAATAGTTTTTATTAATATATATTTTTAATCACAACATAATGATTTACAGTACAGTATTTTTTTGCACAAATATAATAAAAATAATTTTTTATAATTAACTTCACTCCTCCGAAAATCACAACTCCAAAATTATAAGAAAGATTATGTCCGATAAAGAAATTTAGTTATTTAGTTATTTAGTTATATAAGAGACATATGAAAAGGATTTAGATATTATTTTAATGTCTTACTGTGGCAGAAATGACATGAAATGTTAAAATACTAAATTAAAAAATATCTACAATTTTTCAGACAATAAACTTCAAATTTATTTCATGAAGATTTAATTTTGGAAAAGATTTAAGCAGAGAGATAAATTACTTGAGCTAAAAAGAATTACGGGTAAATGATTTTGAAACATCAGTACCAAACGGTAGTGACTCAAGATTTCTACCATTAAAGTAGATAGTCACACTTTTAAAAGAAGAATTTTCAGTCACAGTAAGGACTATTTGGCGTATAAAATTTTCCTCTTGCAGTGCATTTAAAAATTTATTTATTTCAACTGAAACATTAACAAGGAGTTCGTTATTCTCTTTTGCTTGTGTATTTAGAAGTTTCGCTTCAAGTGGTATATCGGTTGTAAGTTCAAGATCTTTTTCAAGTGGAGTTACTCCGTTAAAAAGAAGATTTAAAACTTCATTTACATCGTTAATTTTGCTAACTTTCCTAAAAGTAGGCACAAATAAACTCTTCTGTTCAAGTTTATTAATAAAATAAATTATACAATCGTTATCGTTTTTTAGACCATACCATCTTTTTATTGGTTCATTTAAAGAAAGATGCCCTCCAATACTATATGTTTCTTCTCCTTCGACAAGAAATCTTACTCTATCTATGTTGGGTAACTCTGTAAGAGATAGTGTAAGAAGGTTTACAAGATCAAGCTCGCCTTCCGCGCCAAGAGAAATTCTCCTTATTTCTCTTGAAAAATTAACATACACAATTTTATTTTCTACTTTTACGCTGAGTAGTTTAGTTCCTTGAGGAATTAAGGAAGTTAATTCTTTAAATTCACTTCCTATGATAAGCTGATTTATTACACTTTCAGCCTGAAGAGAGGAGTCTGGAGTATCAATAACTTCTCTTATTTCTCCAACATAAAATTGATATGTTGGATTTAAAAAATAGATTAGTATCTTTTTTCCTTTTGGTAGTTGACCATTCAATTTATTTATTGGTTTAGTAATATCTATATAGCGATTAAAAAAACCAGAGTTATTTCCCTCAATTTGTATTTTTACTCTTCTCACATCAGGTAATTCTGTTAAAGAATTAACTATACTATAAACAGTTGCTCCCTCTTTTACTACTGAATCAATTTCTGATGAAACAACTTCAGGGAAAAAAGTAATCGTTAATAGATCTTGTGAAAGATTAACTGATTTAACTCGAGTATATGCAGGTATTAAAGACCGAAGGTTTGAATTTTCAGGTGCATAAGACAATTTCTCTATTACCATTTTAACGACTTTTTCAAAATCACCACTAAAATCTATATTAGTATCAATTGGGATTAACTCCAATTTTTTAGGATCATAAAAATATAGTTTTATACTACTTAATGTAATATCCTGCCTATGTGATAGAAATAAAAAAATTGTAAAACTTAAAAACAGAAGTAAAAAGATAATTATAAAATTTGATCTTCTTTTTCTTGTTCTTTCTCGTTCTGTTGTAAAAACATAATCATATTTTGGCATTATTTAGTTATTATAGAAATACCCAAAGCATGAATCAAATTTAGAAAGATCAAATTCATTAACAAAACTATCATTATTTATGTCAAAGATTTGGTTTAATCCATAATTAGAAACCTTATCTTTATAAAATCGCGAAAATTCAATTAGGTCATTTAAATCAACTTTAAGGTCAAAATTGAAATCACAAATTAAGTTTTCATCTGAAGCACATTTTATATTTATGATTTTTTCAAAACAAAGCTTCCCATCGATCAATACCCTAATATTAATTACATTATCACCACTATTTAAAGAAAACACTTTATAAAATTTATCTAAATCAGAGGGTATTTCCTCTTCATTCAATGTAAGAGACATATCGCCTCTTTTTACACCACTAAAAAGAATTCTTTCATGTAAAGATACTTTTTCTTTCCAATAATACTCATCAAAGGTAATAAAAAATGGGTTCGCATAAATTGAAGTAATTAATATCACAAGATCGCCTGTTTCTTTAAGATTAGCGGGGTCTACCGTATCAACTGTATCTAAAGTATCATGGTAGCCACCAATTCCAGTTGGATTATCCCTAATAAAAAATACATTAGGAACTTTATTTATATGAAAAAAATAATGATCCGAACCACTACTTAACAATCTCTTATTTATCGGAACATTCATTTTTAAGCAATCACAACTAACTTTTATATTTTCTGAAAGCTCTTTATAAATAACTGGATCTGTTCCTGCATATAACTTACCGCTCCCGGTGCCTACCATATCCATGTTCAGAACAGCTTTTATTTTTTTAATTGGAAATATTGGATTATTAACATAGAAAAATGATCCACATAAACCTTCTTCTTCTCCGGAGAAAGCTATAAAAACAATATTAATTTCTGGTAGATAAAAATTAACAGATAAACTATGCGCAATCTCAAGCAAGACAGATGTACCAGAAGCATTATCATTTGCTCCTCTATAAATCGAACCATCAATATTATCTCTGCCAAGATGGTCATAATGTGCAGTAATCAAAACTGAATCTTCTGTTTTATGATCTTTAGCTGGTAAATATCCAATAACATTTGAAGTTTTTCTCACTTCATATAAAACATTAACTTCCATTTTACAACTGCAATTTGTTTCAAATGAAAATGGTGTCTTTTCTTTATCAATTTTCTTTTCAACTTCTATAAGAGAGGTTCCTTTTTCAAGGAGAAATTTATTAGCAGCATCGCATGTTGCGAATAAAACAGGTATTGAACCATAGCTGCTGCTTACATATTTTGTATTCATATTCATTTTATTTTTTTCTGTTGCTTTTTCAGAAACAATTACACCAATCGCTCCATGTTCTACTGCATTATCTATTTTCGTTTTAAAATAAAGTGCTTCTTCGCCTAAATCAAAAGTTTCAGGACCTCTCCGCATTATAAGAGCGATTTTACCAGATACATCTACTTTTTTATAGTCATCATATCCTTTGGATCCAGAAGTAATACCATAACCAACAAAAACAACCTTAGATTCAATAGAACCACTTCCGCTTCCTGGTAATACTATAAAATCTCTTTTATATATAAATTCTTCATTTATTTTCGAGCTATTTATAGAAAAAAATAGTGGTGGCATAACTTCATAATAAGGAATATCAAATTCCTGATAATATGAATCATTGATTCCAGGTATCAATCCATAACTTTCATAAAGATTAGCAATCCATTCTGCTGCAAGTTCAGCTCCTTTAGAACCAGATTGTCTTCCCTCAAATTTATCAGAAGTTAATTCTTCTAAGTATGAATAAGCATTTTTAGATGAAAATGAATTTGTAATTGATTTATAATCGCATATATCTTTGTTTTCAGCATCTATTGAGTACAATGGAGAAAATAAAACAAAAATAATTAAAATTATAGGAAATAACTTTTTCTTAATATTATTATGCATCATCTTTACATCCCGCAGGTTGAACAATTATTGGATGAGCATGAACCGCAGGAAGATGAAGAATTATCATCCTCTTCACCTTTTTTTATTCTCATAATATTGCTAATACACTTCTTTATATTTTTGCTACCGCAAGAAGGACATAGAACTTCTCCAGTGTCAAAAGAATTAAAAAAGATTGAAAATTCTTTATTACAATTTTTGCACTTATATTCATAAATTGGCATTGCTTTTAGTCAACTCCTTTCATTAATTTAAGCATTCATAATGTCATTATTCATATTTTTAAGCTCATTTAAGAAATCTTTTCTTGCATCATCAATTTCCTTATCAATTTGTGAAACATCATCTTTCAACGATTTAAGTCCTTGAGAAAGAGATTCATTTAGTCTGTTTATAATACTAACTGCTCGCTCCTTAGCTTTTAAAATAATTTCTTTTCCTAATCTTACTGCTTCATTATAAACTTCCTCCTGAGAGGTAAGCCTATCTCTTTCTTTTTTACCTTCTTCTATTACTCGATCAGCCTGTGCTTTTGCCTGGCTTATTATTTCGTCTCTAGTACTAATTATTTGCTCGCTATTTCTAAATTCAGAAGGAAATTCTTCTTTAAGTTTTAGTATAATCGATTCAATCTTTTCTTTGTTTACAATGACATTATTAGAAAGTGGGATTTTCTTAGCACCTTCTAAAATATTTATAAGCTCATCAAATTGTGATACAAAACTCATCTTCTTCTTCCTCCTTTTTTTATTTTTATTATTCTATCGCGAACAACCTGAGGAACAAAATTACTTATGTCACCATTAAGTTCTATTATCTCTTTAACAAGAGAGGAACTTAAATTAGCATATTTTATGTCACTCATAAGAAATACAACTTCGAAATCTTTATATAATTGCTTATTGGTTATAGCCATTTGAAATTCATATTCAAAATCTGAAAGAACCCTTAATCCTCTAATTACATTCTTATACCTATTCTTTTTTAGATAAGTAACAAGTAGTCCATCAAACGTATCAATTGTAACATAATTATTATCCTTAAAATATTCTTTTAGAAATTCTATACGATCATTGAGAGAAAACATATAATTTTTCCTAACATTTTTTGCAACAGATATAATGACTCTATCAAAAATTTTTAATGCTCTACCAACTATATCAATATGTCCAAAAGTTAAAGGATCAAAACTTCCAGGATAAACTGCAATTTTAAGATTATTATCCATTCTCATATTTTATTTATAAAGTATAGATAAAGCAGTATCACCATATTTTTTGAATTTGTAATCAGAAAAACCTAATTTCATAAAGAAGTCGCTATTCAATCTTTTAGAAGAATGTTCGACAATCACAGTTGTGCCAACAAATATAGAAGAACTTAATTTTTGAACAACGAATTCATATTCATTATCGGTTAAGTTATATGGTGGATCAAGAAAAATAAAATTAAAGTTTTTTAATATATCATCTACATTGCTATCGCTTAGAAATATCTCTACCTTTTTCTTAATTATTGTAGCTTTCTCATTGAAATTCAATTCTTTAATGTTTTTTCTTATTGTATTTATGCATTTCCAATTTTCTTCCACAAAAAAAGACAATATTGCTCCCTCACTTAAAGCTTGAATTCCTACGGCACCTGTTCCAGCATATAAATCTAAAAACTTACTTCCTTTTAAATTGAAGCGTATTACATCAAAAACTGCTGACCTTACCTTATCGCTTGTAGGTCTGATATGGAGACTCTCAGCGAAAAAAAGTTTTTTCCCTCGAGAGTCTCCAGAAGTAATCTGCATTTATTACTGCGAAATAAGCTCCTCTACAGCTTTTCTTAAATCTTCGATGAATTCTTCTCCTTCAGGAAGGCTAAACCCAGAGTGCTCTAACCTTATTTTACCGTTTTTGTCAATCAAATATGTTACAGGTATTGCACCAATACCATAAAATAATTTGACTTCACTTTCCATATCCCATGGAATTGGATAAGTAACACCTAACTCTTCAACATCTTTTTTAATTTCATTCTCAAGTTGCGGGCTTGAATCTACTGTAATAACGAGCATTGCTAACCCTTTGTCTTTATATTCTTGATAAATTTTCTCAAGATAAGGCATTTCTTCTTTGCAGGGTTCACACCATGTTGCCCAGAAATCGATTACAACGGCTTTAACATCTGGATTTGCAAGTAATTCACTCAACTTAACCTTGTCCTGTATGCCAAAATCGCCAGGATTTGCAACAATTGGCAATTCCCAATCTCCTGCGTCTCTTGCATTGTCAACAGGAATAAGCAAAGATTCTCCACTTGTGGGCGGAGTTGTTTCTCCTCCATTATTATTGGCTGGCGGAGTTGTTTCTCCTCCATTGCCACAACTAGATAAGTTCAAAGAAACAACTGTAATTAGACACACAAGAAGAACTAATGTAAATTTCTTCATCAACTATTTCCCCCTATATTAAAAAATTTCACTGAAATAATTTTATATCTAATAAAAAAGTTATCAAATTTTCTTACAAATTATTACTCTTTTCCTATAATAAACTAGATTAAAATATTAAAAATTTTAAATTTATGTAACCTTTGAATTAAATATAGGTATAAAGTATGGAAGAAATAAGTAAGGAAATTATTGAGAGAGCAAAAGATGGAGATCGAGAAGCAATGAGTGAAATTTTCGAAACATATAAAGATTATGTGATGAGGTCATCCTATATAATGCTTGGAAGAGTAGAGGAAGCTGAAGATGTTACAGAGAATGTCTTTTTTAAAGTTTTTACTCGCATTCAAAGCTTTGATATAGAAAGAGATTTCAGGCCTTGGTTATCAAGTATAGTCATTAATGAAACAAGAAACTACGTAAACAAAAATAAAATAACTCTATTTAAAGATAATGCAGATCAGACATACATAGAACCTTCTACTATTAATTTAAATAGAGAAGAAATATTAGATGTAAGAGAAGGATTAAAAAAGCTAACACAAAAAGAAAAGGAAATTATTACTTTACGATATTACTACGAATTAACAATTGAAGAGATTTCCAGAATTCTAAAGTTACCAAAAAACACAGTGAAAGTAAGAATTCATAGAACATTAAAGAAATTAAGAGGTGTTACTTAATGTTCAACGAAAAAAACGAAGAAGAAAAATTGAAATATGAATTAAATGAATTCGCAAAGGATGTAAAAGCTGAAAGAGGGATTTTTTATAGAGCAATTGAGAGATATGAATCATACATTAATAAAAGAAGGGCATTTATTTCTATTTTTAGAGTTTTAGTTCCAGTATCTCTCTCAATTTTAATCGTTTTTTCAGCAATTTTTCCTGTATTTGGGAATAATGGTACACTAGTTGACATAGTAAATTCGTATAGAATAAACAAGAACATAAATGAACTCAAAAATACATATTTATCATCCTCGCTTAACGAAACAAGATTTCCTATAAATTCTGCAACCTTACAAACTGTTTTCGAAAAAGAATACGGGTTAAATCCACAGGATGTCTACAGATTAAGGATTAAAAATCAGGACGATACAGAAATAATTACAATAGTAATTGTTTCTAAATTAACAAATGCTAAACCAGAAGAACTTATTAATATGCGTCATAATAATTATAGCTGGGGAATTATAGCGAGAAAAAAGGGGGTAGATCCTCGTCTTGCAATAAACCAATTGCAACAATTTAGAAGAAAACTCGAAATGCAGGAAAAACCTCTACTTATTCGCGGTGAAGTTGAGACATATGCTCCAGAAACAGGATCAATCACCATTAATACTTTTCCATTAAAAATATATCTCAGTGAAAATACAAAATTAGAGACAACAATTGAAAAAGGAACTAATTTAGAAATTGAAGCAAAATACATAATTTCATCAAACTTAGTTGAAGCATTAAGAGTAAGAGAACTAAATCCAACTACCATAGGAATTCAACCAATTATTGGTAAAGTTGTATCAATAAATGAAAACTCAATATCTTTATTGCTAAAAGATGGTTCTGTGAAGGAAGTAAAATTTACTCCCAGAACAATATTGCACCCACCACATATTCCTTTAATACCGGGAAATATTGTAAGGATTGATACTATAAATGATGAAGGCTATATAATTGCGTTAAAAATCATTCAAAAAGCTCCTTCACCATTACCTCCAAGATTCGTAAATCCAAGCCAAAGGAGGTGATTGCAAATATGTAATGAATTTAGAAGATAAAATTTAACATCGCAAAAAGGGTAATTATTCGTAATTAATTAAATATAAGTAAATTTATTTGAAAGGAGAAAAAGGTAGAATGAAAAAAGTACTAATAGGGTTTTTAATAGCAGTAATGGCTTTAGGAATTATTGCTCCATTTACATTTGCTGGACCTGGGCAAAGAGGAAAATATGAGGGAACTGTTAAAAACATAGATTATAGCGCAAAAAAGTTTGATTTAGTTGGGGATAGTAACTATTCAGTAGTCTATACAGATGATACTATATTCGTTCATGATGGAAATAATGTTGAACCTACTGAACTTAAAGATGGAGAAAAAGTTTTAGTAAGTGGTCCTCTAAGCGATGATGGAAAGACTATTAATGCACATTTAGTAGCGTGGGGAACTCTTCCCGGAAAAGGTGATAGAAGACCTCCACTTATAAAGGGAACAATTGACAAATTAAATCTGGAGAGCAAAAAGTTTGACCTTAAGTCAAAGGATCCAAATGGAAATGAAATAATTTTTAACGTCACTTATACTGATTCAACAAAATTTTTTAGGGATCTTAAGCCTTCAACACCAGAAGACTTTAAAAATGGAGAAGAGGTCACAGTAAACGGAAAAATAGATTTAGATGGTAAGAAAATAGAAGCAATGGCTGTAATCTATGGCGAGCTTCCTCAACAAAAACCACCTGGAGATAGAGGTCCCCGTGGTTTTTTAAAGAATGCAATAAGAGGGGAAGTAAGTGGAATTAATTACAATGCAAAAGAATTTACGCTTACCACACTTAACAATGAATCAATAAAAGTAAAGTATGAAGATTGGACAGATTTCATAAAAGATGGTTCTTTTGTATTCCCAGATGAATTGAAGAATGGTGACAAAGTAAATGTCTTTGGACCACTCAATAAAGATACAAATACAGTTCAAGCTCACAAAGTAATATGGGGACAAACCCGTAAAGCTATGAACGGAAAGAAATAGGATTAATACACTTTAAGGGAGCGATTTTAAAATCGCTCCCTTAATAATCTTGCTTCACATTCACTAAATACTCACCAATTCTCTAAATAGAACTTCCAAATTCTTTAGAAATAGTTATTAAGTCTTCTAAATCAACTATTTTATCCTGATTAAAATCGCAAATCTCCTTATATTCATTATCTTTTTCTGTTGAACCGAAAGATGCAGAGAAAATGGAGAGGTCAGATATATCTGTCTTTTTATCATTATTCAGATCTGCTAATAAGAAATTTTTATCTGTTATTTCTATAGCAGGAAAAACAGGTTTTATTTTCACTACATATTCTTCATCCACCAAGAAAAAGGAATTTATACACTTAAATTTAAGCTTCCCAATATCAACTCCCTTAAAATGAATAGAAGCTATTTTAATTCTTTCATTATTTTCTATTGCTTCTTTCTTTAATATTTTTATATTCACAATACCTAAATCATCATAAATCTCAGAAATAATTTTATTATCTTCCTCTGAATCGATTGGTGAAGCAAACTCACTTCCTAATAATACTTCTTTACATGATAATCTTTTCGCATCATAATTAATGCTAATTTCAAGTCCTTTAAGCTTAAAATCATTATTGTTATTTACATATAAATTTAATAAGAAATCTTCTTTTAACTTATACTTGCTCAAACAAGATAAAATTAATTGCGATGGTTCAGGAACAATAGACTGTTTAACTTCAAAAGCAACTTTCTCGGCAACACTTTCCTTCAATTCATTACCTGCATTTGAAACTATCATTTCCTTTGTGAAAAATTGAAGATAATATTTGCCTTCTGGTAAAAATAGCAACCCATCTTTATTTCTCCCATCCCATTTTATTTTATAGTCTCCCACAAGATAACCTGAAAGATTTGAAATAGTTGACCATTCTTCATTATATTTATCAGTTATGACAATTTTTACATCCCCATAATTTGAAGCATAATTATATGCATCGATATCCTTGAATCTAATTTTATCACCATAATTTAAGCTAAAAGATATATTAATATTAGATTTTTCTTTACTATCTTTAAAGTAAAGATTTTCAGGATCAATTTTTATATTAGAAATTTGCTTGGGTACTTTATCTACATTATCATTAAAAACTACAAATGGTATGTGAAGCTCTCCTAACTTTATAATTCCTTCTACTCTGCTTTTTTTGAATTTATTCTTTTCTATGGCAAATTTTGCACTAAACTTAAGGCTTGCACCTGAATTTAAAGTAATATTAGTTGGATTAATATCGATTTTTAATGGATTTATATCCTCTTTTTCAAGAAATACTTCATAGCTCAAAGAATATTCGCTTTTTTTATTAGATATATTTTTCAATGTAAATTCAATTGTTTTACTATTTGTATTTTCTATAACAACTGCTTGTGGATTTATAAAACAAGGTGTGTTTATTGCATTTTTCACATCAGCTTCTCCTGCGCCTTGTAAAAGAAATGTAATTGGTTTGCCATTAAAAGGATTTTTTAGAATCGTTGCGGTATTCATAAGAGCAGATTTTATTTCGTCTGTTTTCCATTTTGGTTGAACTTCTTTAATCAATGCAACAAGACCTGCAGCCATAGGAGAAGCAGAAGAAGTTCCATGTCCCATTCCATAAAATTTATCTTTTTCGGGATAGGTAGTGTAAATGTAGGAACCAGGAGCTGATATCTCTGGCTTAAAGCATGCATCAGCAGTTGGACCCATTGATGTGTAATCTGCCATTGTTACTCCAGAACCTTCTTCAAAAGAAAGCTTTGGATTCTTATCAAGAATAGAGATTAAAAAATCACCATCTTCTTTTGTTATGAAGACTGAAGGTATAAGCTCTATAGAATAAGGATTTTCTGAAGCTTCAAAAAAAGAAGGAACAATCAAACCTGTTGAGTCATAATTATATATTATAATTGCTTTTGCGCCTGCTTCCTTAGCATTTAAAATCTTGTCACGAAAACTTATTGGTTTATCTATTGGTCCTCTTTTTATAAGAGCTATTTTACCAGCTACATTTTCAAAATCTTCCTTTTTTCCATATCCGCAATCTACAATAGTCGTTCCTGTTAATTCTTTTTTAAATGGAGGTGAAAATGGCACTTTTCTCCCTGTAATAAACTTTTCTTTTTCAAGAACTTTAATTAATTGAAAACATCTGTCATCAGAACAAGCAACAGCAAAAGCTTCATCAATTCCTGCGGGTGGTCCAATAGGGGAAGGCATTAAATTAGACACACTTCCTTCGTTACCAGTTGCACAAACGACCATAACATTTGCTTTTGTAGCATTTCTCACGGCAGTATGATAAATCGTATTCCCTTTAGCATCAAAAGGGCCTGGAGAACCAAGTGATAAATTTATAATATCACATCTGTCTGCAACTGCTCTATCAATTGCAGGTATGATTTCTCTCCCACCCTTGAATTTCTCAGAAAATACTTTATAAATCATAAAATTAACATCATACCCCATTCCACGAAGGTAATCTTTATCACCTAATCCTCCAATTATCCCTGAAACCATTGTTCCATGAAAGTCTGAATCCTGAAAATCACCATCACCATCTGCAAGATCATAACCACCTTTTATTTTACCTTTAAATTCAGGGTGATTCTTGTCAATTCCAGAATCTATTACACCAACAAGTACGCCTTTTCCTGTTGCTTTTGATACACCTTCACCTTTCCAAACCTTATAAGCACCAGTAGTTTGAGCTGCTATAGCTCTGTAAGGATGAAAAATCAAGTTATCATAGTGAACTTTTTTTACATTTGGATTCTTGATAATTCTTGGAATATCCCATCCTTTAACATCTAAAGATATCGAGTTTACAACATAAGTACATCGAGCCCTAATTTTTACATTAATATCGTTACAATTTAGCCAATTTAAGAATTCATTCTGATTTTGAATAAGATTAATTTCATAATTAGTGTCAAAATTCTCTGAAGAAAAATTTGTTTTTTTGAAATAATATTGATTATTAAATAATTTAAAGCTATAAGGAACAACAGGTTCCTCTATTAACTCAACAATAACAGGCACTTCTTTTGAAAGCCTAAATATATTAGTAGGAAAAGAAGAATCAATTTTTGAGTTTGATGAATCCAAATTTGAGTGAGCCATAATAAGCATCGATGAATTAATAAAGAAAAGAAGGAAACACATTACAAGAGTTAAAAACTTTGTAATCTTTGTCATAATTAATCCCTGCTTTCAGTAATTTATTCTTAGGAATAATTTACTATTCATTTTGAAATTATCAAGCAACTTGTAATCTCTTTCATCACTTCAATTTTATTTTCTCTATCTCCACCTTTACTTAGATCCATATTATGCTTAGTTGCAATTCCAATAAAAAATAGACAAAGTATTCCTCCGAAAATAATAACTCCAAAATTATAAAATTATATTTAATAAAGAGGTTGAATTTATATTGTTTAGTTATATAAGTGGTATAAGAAAAGGATTAAAGATATTATTTTCATGCCTTATTGTGGCAGAAATACAAAGAGTTAAAGTGAATTTAAGATTAAAATAAACGAAAAAATGGTTAAGATTCGGAAAAAGATGAGAAATAATCACAAAAATAAAATATTTCTTCTTAAATAAAAATACCCTCCATATATATAAGTAGTGTAAAAATGACAATTCTGTCACTACCTTAAATAATGAAATACCTTTCTTTTATTTTTTTTACTTTTTTCACTCTTTTTCCTGAATAAGTTGCGAAACATATGAGACTTTAAACTTAATAAAAGGAGTCTTTTATGTAAATGAAAGGAAGAATAGGTACACCACTAAGAACATTCCATCTCTTTTACAAAACTGTTAATTTTAGTACAAACTATCCAATTAATTAAGGGGTTGGAATAATTTTATTAGTAGCAGAAATATTTATTCATATAAATTTTTTAAAATAAATAATTTATTTATAGTCCTATATCTTTCCGATAGTGCATACCATCAAAGTGAATTTTTGAAACCCCTTCATAAGCATGTTTTATTGATTCATCTTTTGTTTTACCAAGTCCTACAACATCTAAGACTCTTCCGCCATTAGTATAATATTTCCCGTCCTCATAAGCAGTTCCAGCATGAAAAACAAAAACTCCATCCATCGACTCCGCTTCATTTAGACCTTTTATTTCCTTACCTTTTTCGTATTCTCCGGGGTAACCACGGGATGCTAATACTACACAAGTTGCATATTTATCAAGCCATTCAAGTTTTAGTTTTTCTATTTCTCCATTAAGAACCATTTCAACGGTAGTAAGTAGATCGCTTTTAAGAAGAGGGAGGACTACTTGAGCTTCAGGATCTCCCAACCTTACATTCATTTCAAGAACTTGAGCAATTGAAGAAGAAATAATCATTCCAATAAAAAGGATACCACTAAAGTGAATTCCTTCAGTAACAATACTTGAAACTATTTTTTTAACGACTTCGTCCGCTATCTTGTTCTTAAGATCAAAACTAAGCCATGGTGGGGGAGCAATATTACCCATACCACCGGTATTAAGACCCAAATCTTGGTCGAATGCTTTTTTATAATCTTGAGATGGCATAAGATCAACATAATTTTTGCCATCTACGACTAATTCGTAAGAGAGCTCCTTGCCACTAATAAACTCCTCTATAACTATCTTTTCGCCTGCAGATTTAAATTTCTTACACTCCATCATATCTTTAATACAATTAACAGCTTCATGCTCATTAGAAACAATCATAACACCTTTTCCAGCAGCTAAACCATCAGCTTTAATAACTACAGGATATTTTTTTATGCTGTTAACAAAATAAATAGCATCATCGCTACTAAAAAAAGTATTATATTTAGGGGTCTGAATGTTATATTTAGAAAGGAAATTTTTAGTAAAAATTTTACTACCTTCTAATTGAGCAGCCTGGAGTGAAGGACCAAATACCTTAACTTTAGTATTTTCAAAAAAATTCTTTATTCCTTTTACAAGCGGAAGCTCTGGACCGACAAATATTATATCTATATTATTTTCAAAAGAAAAATCTTTAATTCTATTAAAATCTGTAATATTTATATCTGGAATAGTCTTAGCAACTGGTTCTATGCCGGCATTGCCTGGTATACAAAACAAATTATTAATTCTCTCACTTTGAGATAATTTCCAGCATATTGCATGCTCTCGACCACCCCCACCAAGAACAAGCATATTTAGTTTTTTTGAACTCAAAACCCCTCCTTTTGAAACTTTAACTATTTATCAACCTAATGCAAAAAATGCCTCATTCCTGTAAATATTAAAATAATATTATTCTTTTTTGCTTCGTCAATAACTTCTGTATCTCTTATTGATCCACCAGGCTCTACGACATACTTAATTCCATATTTTGCTGCTTCTTCTATAGTATCTTTGAAAGGAATAAAACCATCTGAAGTGAGAATTGCACCTTTTGCTTTATCTCCAGCTTGAGAGAGAGCAATTTTTGCACTTAAAACTCTATTAGGCTGTCCACAACCGATACCAATAGTTTTTCTATCCTTTGTAATAATAATGGCGTTAGACTTAACATGTTTTGCAACTTTTAAGCCAAATAATATTTCTTTCATTATTTCTTCAGAAATGGATTCAAAAGTAGGATATACTTTAATTTCTGAATATAGCTGTTCATCTTTAGATTGCATCAATATACCATTACCAACGCTCCTAAACTCATATTCGGGAAAATCATTTGTAACTTTTTTCAGAATTCGTAAATTTTTCTTTTTTTTCAATAAATTTAATGCATCTTCTGAATAAGATGGTGCACAAACTACTTCAATAAATAAATTACTTAAATATTCTGCAGTTTTTGAGTTCACCTCTCTATTAAATAGGTATATACCACCATAAGCAGATACCGGATCAGATTCATAAGCATTTAAGTAAGCTGACTCAATATTTTCTGCTACTGCTACTCCGCAGGGATTGGTATGTTTTACAATCGCACAGGCGCTTTCGCTAAACTCATTTATTAATTGAAGCCCCGATGAAACATCTAAGATGTTATTGTATGAAAGCTCTTTACCATGCAGTTGCTCCATTCCAAGAATAAGTGAATCCTTTGCTGGTAGCACTTTCCAGTATGAAGCATTTTGATGAGGGTTTTCGCCATATCTTAAATCAGTAACTTTTTTAAAGCATTTTAAAGAAACATTTTCACCTGATAAGAAACTAAATTTAGAAAAAATTGCTGCATCATAAGAAGATGTAAGTCTAAATGTTTCTTTCAAAAGTTTAAAAGAGAGAGATTCAGAAATAAAGCCATTGTTCTCGACAAGGTCGGATATAACTTCATCGTAGAAAGAAGGGTCTGGAACAGAAACAGTTTCTTTGTAGTTCTTTGCTGCTGCTCTTAAAAGCGCAACTCCGCCGATATCTATTTCATCAAGAAGTAGTTCTTCGTTATCTGTCTTTTCACTAACTTTTATAAATGGATACAAATTAACACATACAAGATCAATCTTTTTTATTCCATATTTGTTAATCTCGGAGATTTCCCCTTTTTCTTCTCTTGCCAATATCCCACCAAATATTTTGGGGTGAAGCGTTTTAACTCTCCCATTAATTAATTCAGGATAATCTGTGTATTTAGAAATATGAATAGATTCTATTCCTTTTTCTTTAAGAAATGAATAAGTATTTGATGTAGCTATTATCTCAACATTGAAATCCCTTAATACTTTACAAAATTCAAAAAGCTTTTCCTTTGAAGATACGCTAACAAGGGCTCTTTCAATTTTTATCATTCTTTACAAACACCCTCCTTCCTACTCTTATAATACGATCTTCAGTTATTAGTTTTATAGCATAGGGTAAAATAAAATGTTCTCTCTCAAGAATTCTTTCTGATAACGATTCTTCTGAATCGTCATCAAAACAGGGGACAACCTCTTGTAAAATTATTGGTCCCCCATCAACTTCTTCTGTAACAAAGTGGACCGTACAACCAGAAAATTTAACTCCATAATCTAACGCCCGTTTTTGAGAATTAACACCTGGAAATGCTGGTAAAAGTGATGGGTGAATATTGATTATATCTTTACCGAATGAATTAACAAAATTTTTTGAGAGTATCATCATAAAACCAGCGAGTACAATTAGATCAATGTTTTGTTCATTCAATTTATTAAGAATTTCTTCCTCAAATTTCTCTTTTGATTCAAAGTTTTTCCTTTCTAATATAAAGGTCTTAATTCCATAATTATTAGCTATGGACAAACCACGTGCATCAGGTTTATTAGATAAAACAAATGAAATGTTACAATTAAAATAACCTTCTTTGTGTTTTCTAAGAATTGACTCTAAATTACTTCCTCTCCCAGAAATAAAAATAGCTATGTTTTTCATTTTAACACTATAGTCCTAAATTTTAGCTGGAACATCTTTAATAGCAATAGGATAATCCCCAGAGAAACAAGCTGTACAAAAATCTTTCTCTTCCATTCCTGTTGCTTTAATAACTCCTTCTGGAGAAATATACTTTAGATAATCTACTCCTATTAAATCTCTAATTTCTTCGATTGTTTTATTCGCAGCAATCAATTCAGCTCTTCTTGCAAAATCAATTCCGTAATAGCACGGATACCTTATAGGTGGAAATCCTGCACAGAAACTTATTTTTTTTGCACCACCTTTTCTTACAATTTCAACTATTTTTTTTGAGGTAGTTCCCCTTACAATCGAATCATCTATAATAACTACATCTTTTCCTTTTACTTCGGACTTGATCAAGTTAAGCTTTATTTTTACATCCAGATCTCTAATTTTCTGAGCTGGCTCAATGAACGTTCTACCGACATAATGATTACGAACAAATGCATGCCTAAACTCTATACTTGAACCTTTTGAAAATCCAAGAGAAATAGCAAGAGCAGAATCTGGAATTGGTACAACACAGTCAGCAGTAATGTTTGCTTCATTTGCTAATATCATACCATCAAGCTCTCTAACGTTATTTACATTTTTACCAAAAAAGCAAGAATCAGGTCTTGCAAAATAAATAAATTCAAATATACAGAAACTGCTTTTTTTGATTGGTAAGATTTGTTCTCTTAAAATATTATTTCCTTTTATGGTAACAAGCTCTCCAGGCTTCACTTCTCCAACAAATTCCCCTCCCACTATATCTAATGCACAAGTTTCTGATGCTATAATATACGATGAATTTTTTTTGCCAATTACTAAAGGCCTAAAACCATTAGGATCTCTTATTGCATAGAGGGTATCATCTTTAAGAATAATCAGAGAATATGCACCTTCTACTTCTTTTAGTGCTTCAATAATTGCATCTTTTAACGATCTCTTTTTTGAATGAGCAATTAAATGAAGAATTATCTCGCTATCGGTGGTTGTAGAAAATATTGCACCATTTTTTTCAAGTTTGTTTCTTAGAGAAATTGCATTTGTTAATGTCCCATTATGAGCTATCGCTATAGTTCCATGCGTTGTTTTTGCAACAAGTGGTTGAAGATTTTCAATTTTAGAGTCACCGAAAGTTGAATATCTTGTATGCCCTATAGAAACATAGCCAGATAAACTTTTTAGATTTTTTTCATTAAAAACTTCGGAAACAAGACCTGGACCACAATGCTTATGAAAAGTTTCTCCATCGAAGACTACTATCCCTGCACCTTCTTGCCCTCTGTGTTGGAGTGAAAAAAGTCCAAGATAAGTATAAAATGCTGCATTACGCATATTAGATACTGCAAATAGTCCGCAATTTTCGTGTATTTGCTTCAATCGAAAAATCTTCTAAAGCTCCTTTCATATATATCCTTTATTTCAGATACTCTTAAATTGAATTTATCATTTATAGTAAAGTAATCTTTAATAGTTTTTCCTATAATAAGAACTTTTTCATTACCAGCTATATTTGTAACTTTATCAATGTTATCTGTAGAAATAGTCACAAGATATCTACTATTAGATTCACTTAATAAAAATTCTTCTGCACTAAAGCCTGGAGGTATATTTTCAATTTTTGCACCTATATCTGAATCATAAATACTTCTAACTAATTGAAGATATATACCGCCCCTATCAATACTTTGAACGCTTTTTACTAAACAATTATTTATTAAAGTCCGTATTAATTCCTGAACTGATATTTCAAGATCCAAAGAAAGAGCAGGGAGAACATTAAAATCGAAATATTCTTTTTTTGTCTCACCACCAAAAACGACAATTAAATCATCAAAATCGACAAAATGGTTTGAAGGAATATATTTTAATTCTCCAGTTCCAACAACACCAATAGTAGGAGTTGGGTTAATTCTGGTTGTTTTGCCTTCATTGTAAAAACTTACATTTCCTGACACAACAGGAATATTAAAATCTTTTAAGGCTGACGCTAAACCATTCACACATTCTGAAAATTCCCACATTGTTTGGGAATCATTTGGATTACCAAAATTAAGACAGTCAGTAATAGCAGCTGGTTTTATGCCGAGGGCAGAAATTCTCCTTGTGGAGATTGCAATAATTGTTTCTGCTCCTAAAAACGGATCTATCATACACAACCTTCCATTACTATTTAATGTTAGCCCTATAAAATTATCTGTACCTTTAACCCGGAGTAAAGTTGCTCCATTTCCAGGAGGAATAACTGTGTTAGAGAAAAGCGTCGAATCGTACTGTTCGTAAATCCACCTTTTTGAACCAAAAGCTGGATCATAAAGTAGAGTTTCAAGATCGAAGTTGGGCGGAGATTCTTTTATTTGTTCTTTTATGTTTTTCTCTGGATGTGTTAAATTTAGTGGAGGATTGAGTAGATGCTCCATTGGTAAATTGCAAACACATTCACCATTAAAATAAATTTCAATACACCCAGAGTCAGTAATTTCCCCAATCTCTGCATAATCAAGTTCCCATTTTTCAAGTATATCTTTAATTTCTTTTTCAGCGCCTATTTTTGAAATAATAAGCATTCTTTCCTGAGATTCTGACAACATTATCTCAAATGGTGTCATATCAGTTTCTCTTAATGGAACTTTATCTAAATCAAGTTTTATGCCCTTTCCACCTTTTCCTGCCATTTCCACAGATGAGCTGGTTAAGCCAGCAGCTCCCATATCCTGTATTGCTTCAATTAAATCTTTTTCAATAATTTCAAGAGTTGCTTCAATAAGCAATTTTTCAAGAAATGGGTCTCCCACTTGAATAGATCCTCTTCTTTTAATTGCGTTATCATCTAAAATGCCAGACGCAAAAGATGCACCATGTAAGCCATCCCTACCAGTTTTAGCTCCAATATAGATGACTTTAGCTTTTGAGGTCTTTGCTATACTTTTTCTTAAATTATTTTTTTGGAGAATCCCAACGCACATAACATTGACAAGAGGATTTTCTGTATATGATGGGTCAAAATGAGTTTCTCCGCCAACTGTAGGCACTCCAACACAGTTGCCATAAAATGAGATCCCCTCCACCACACCATTTAAAAGATATCTTGTTTTGCTTGAATTAAGATCACCAAAATTTAAAGAGTCAAGAGTTGCAATTGGCCTCGCACCCATTGTGAAAATATCTCTTATAATACCACCCACTCCCGTTGCAGCACCCTGAAAAGGCTCCACTGCTGAAGGATGATTGTGGCTTTCAACTTTAAAAGCAAGGTAAATCTCATCAGTTACTTTTATGACACCAGCATTTTCACCAGGCCCCTGAATAACATTTTCTCCTTCTCTTGGAAATTTATCCAGATAAATCTTAGAACTACGATAACTACAGTGTTCGCTCCACATTGCTGAAAAAATACCTAATTCTGTAATTAAAGGTTCTCTACCGATCAATTCTACAACTTTATCATAATCATTTTTTGAAAAATTAAGCTCTTTTAAAATTTCCTCAATCAAATCTTTAACTCTCCAAGTAATTAACAATCGAACTAAATATTCTTAAACCAGCATCGGAGCCAAGAATTTCCTCATAAGCTCTCTCTGGGTGGGGCATTAACCCAAATACATTACACTGCTTATTTACAATACCTGCAATATTTTCTGCTGAACCATTTGGGTTATCAATATAAGATAAAACTAAACCATTATTTGCTTTAATCTCATTAATAACTTCTCCTGGTGCATAATAATTACCATCTTTGTGAGCTATGGGTAGCTCAATAATTTCACCTTTATTAAATAAAGATGTAAAGGGAGTATTATTATTTTCTACTTTTAGTTTTATTTTTTTCGAAACAAATCTTGTCCCTATATTTCTGATTAATGCACCGGGTAAAAGATCAGCTTCAGTAAGAACCTGGAAACCATTACACACTCCCAAGACTAAGCCGCCACTTTTTACATACTCTTTAATTGGTTGCATTATTGGTGAGTGAGATGCAATAGCACCAGGCCTTAAATAATCACCAAATGCAAAACCCCCTGGTAATACTATACATTGGACATCTGGAAGATATTTGTCTTTGTGCCAAATTTTAACTACATCTCGCTTGATAATTTCTGAAATCACATAAATAGTATCGAGTTCGCAGTTTGAGCCCGGGAATATAACAACTCCGAATTTTATCATTCTAATATTTTTACAGAATACTTCTCTATTAGAGGATTTGAAAGTAAATTGTCACACATTTCTTTTGATCTCTTTAGAACAGTAGCTTTATCATCCGAGTCGACAGTAAGAATAATATGTTTCCCAATTCTCGCAGTTGCTACTTCGCTAAAATTTAGATTTTTTAACGCATGTTCAACTGTTTTACCCTGTGGATCAAGGATATTATCTTTAGGATCAATATTTATTTCAACTTTTATCATCTTCTATCCCGCTCCTTTTGTATATGTAATCAACATATCTTATAAACCATTTTAAATCAAAAAGATTATCAATTTCCTCATCTTTTAAAACTTCCCTTAGAGCAATTTCCTCTCTCAAGGCATCTTTAAAAGAAATATCTCGCTCAAGAGATTCAAAAGAAACTTTCTGAACTATACTATAAGCTTCTTCTCGTGAAAATCCCTTTTCTTCTATTAGATAAGTAAGAACTCTTTCAGAAAAATATCTTCCTTTAGTGAGTTCTACATTTTTTAAAATTTTATCATCGTACACTTCTAAGTCATTAACTACGAAGATAAATTTGTTTATCATATAATCCAGAAGTGTTGTTGCATCAGGAAGAATAATTCTTTCTGCACTCGAATGAGAAATATCTCTCTCATGCCATAATGGAATGTTTTCAAGCGAAGTAATGGAATAACCCCTCAATACTCTTGCAAGGCCGCAAATACGTTCACAAATAATTGGATTCTTTTTATGTGGCATAGCAGAAGAACCCTTTTGTCCTGCTGTAAATGGTTCAGAAACCTCAGAAACTTCAGTTCTCTGTAAATTTCTTATTTCAAGCGCATATTTGTCAAGCGAAGAGCCAATCAAGGCAATTATATTTAAAAGAAGAGCATGAACATCCCTCTGAATAATCTGAGTAGAAACTAAAGCTGGCTTTAAATTAAGTTTATTCAAAACATATTCTTCCACAAATGGATCAGTATTGGCAAAATTACCAACAGCACCGGAAAGCTTACCAATGGATATCTCATCTTTTACCCATATCATTCTTTCAATGTTCTTTTTTGTTTCAGTAAACCACAATGCAAATTTCAAACCAAACGATGTAGGCTCAGCATGGATACCATGAGTTCTCCCTATAGTTAGCAAATTTTTATATTTAATAGCCTTTTCTCTCAATGCATCTTTAAGTTTTAATAGGTCATCAATTAAAATATCTACTGCATCTCTCATTTGAAGGGCAAGAGCAGTATCAAGTATATCGGATGAAGTTGCTCCCATATGAATAAATCTTCCATCAACACCTATATTTTCAGAAACATTTGTAACAAAAGCTATAACATCGTGATTTGTAACTTTTTCAATTTCTTTTATTCTTTCAATATTAAATTTAGCTTTATTTTTAATATTTAAAAGACTATTATCTGGTATTTTCCCGAGTTTATTCCATGCTTCGCATATAAGAAGCTCAATTTCAAGCATCTTTGAAAATTTAGTCTCTTCTGACCAAACATTCTTCATATTTTGAAGGGTATATCTTTTAATCATAGACTTATTGTTTCCTTTTCATCAGGCCCCACCGAAACAATAGAAACTTTGACTCCTAATAGCTCTGAAATTCTTTCAATGTAAAGTCTCGCATTAATGGGTAGATCTGAATAATTCCTACATTTTGAAATATCTGTCATCCAACCAGAAAGTTTCTCATACACAGGCTTGCACTTCCATAAATTAGAAGCATTTGAAGGATAATAATCAATTTTTTTACCATCAAGTTCATAAGAAGTGCAAATTTTGATTTCTTTAAACTCATCCAAAACATCTAACTTCATTATAGCTATTTCATCTACACCGTTAATCTCAACAGCGTAACGTAAGGCAACTATATCAATCCAACCGCATCGTCTTTGCCTGCCGGTTGTAGCACCAAATTCTTTACCTTTCTCAATAATTTTAGTGCTGTCTTCATTAAATAGTTCAGTTGGAAATGGTCCTTCACCTACTCTCGTAGTATATGCCTTAACAATTCCAAGAACATTTTCAATACATTTAGGTGGAATACCTAAACCAATACTTGCACTCCCAGAAATTGTAGAAGAAGAAGTAACAAAAGGATATGTTCCATGATCAATGTCAAGAAGAGTGCCTTGAGCGCCTTCAAGCAATACTTTACCACCACTTTTAATTGCATTTCTTAAAATTCTTCCTGTATCAGTTATAAAAGGTTTCAATAAATTCGCATAATAAGTGTATTTATCAATTATTTCATCTTTATCAGGAATAGTAACTTCTTCATTAGTGATAACTTTTATAAACTCTTCTTTTTCATTTAATGAATTAAAAAGTTTCTCTTTAAAAGAAGGAATGTCGATCATATCACCAGCTCTCAAACCTTCTCTTGAGAATTTATCAGTATAAACTGGCCCTATGCCTCTTTTTGTTGTTCCAAGTTTATTGAAACGTTTCTTTTCAGTAATTTCATCTAAAATTATATGATAAGGTAGTATAAGATGAGCTCTATCACTAATGAAGAGCCTTCCATCAACTTTCACATTAAAAGCCTCCACGCTTTTAATTTCTTCAATAAGTACTTCAGGATTTACAACTGTACCAGTACCTATAATACCATATAAATTAGGATTAAGCATTCCTGATGGTATTATATGAAAAATAATGGATTTTCCTTCTTTTACTATTGTATGTCCTGCATTATTGCCACCATTAAACCTAGCAACATAATCAAAATTGTTGGAAAGAATATGAACAAGTTTTCCTTTACCTTCATCTCCCCATTGAAGTCCAATCACAGCGCAGACTTTATTCATCTCATCTCCTAATAATAAGTCTAAACCACTAAATAAGTATAACCAATGATAGTAAAATTAAAAGAGCTCTATAAATGAACTCTATTTATGCTATTTATACGTAAATTATTAATTTCTATATAACTTATTTAAAATAACATTAAACATTAGCTTTACATTAAAAAAATTGTTAACCTTACTATATTAATGTTCCTCCGAAAATAATAACTCCAAAATTAATCTTTTTTTTAGTTAATTGATAAATTTGTTGGAGTTTATTAAAATCAAACTTCAGCTATAGTAAATAAATAGAATTGTATAGTTATATAGATGCACACATAAGGATTAAAGTTATTATTTTCACGCTTATTGTGACAGAAATTACAAAGAGATGTTAAAGTTAAAAGAAAATCTTGTAAAAGTGCATAGTAAATCCTCAATAATACTTCGGTGTATTTCCATTTACAGAACAATTTCCTGTTTCCTTAAAACTGTAATGATAATTCCACTTTCCCGGAAATTCAGTAGATAAAATAAACATAGATACCTAATATTCGAATTCATGAATGTGGGAAGCGGAGATTTCTCGGAAAAAGCACAAAAAGAAGTATTTTAAACAAATCAATTTGAGCACTTGAAAATATTTATTAATATTTTATTCTTTTTCTGTATAATTTATATATTTGTAGGTTTTTTCAGTGTATCTTGAAATTATGGGCCTCTAG
>JAGPKI010000083.1 GCA_018054005.1 Caldisericia bacterium | reverse complement strand
AGCTTCAGGGAAAGGGTCACATTGAAGAGGCAAAGAATAAGACAATTTATGTTATTGATGAGTTACCTTACATTGTTAATAAGTCTGAATTATTAAAGACTATAGCGGAACTTGCAAAAGAAAATAAGATTCAAGGTGTGAGCGATTTAAGAGATGAAAGTGATCGTGAAGGCATAAGAGTTGTTATTGAGCTTAAGAAAGGAATAAATCCATTTATTTTTGAAAATCAGCTTTACAAACTCACTCAGTATGAAACAAATTTTGGTGTAATTATGCTTGCTCTTGTCAACAAGATTCCTAAAGAACTTAATATAAAAGAGCTTCTAAATTTATTTATAGAACATAGAAAAGATATTATTACAAAAAGAACAAATTTTGAGCTATCTAAATCTCGCGCAAGAAGGCATATACTCTCTGGATTAAAAATAGGCATTTCTAATATAGACAAGGTATTAGAGCTTATTAAATCTTCTGAAAACTCAACTATTGCTAAAGTAAAACTTGAGGAAGCTTTTGAATTGACACCTGAACAGAGCAGCGCGATAATTGAAATGTCTTTAGGTAGGTTGACCTCATTAGAACAACAAAAGATTGATAATGAAATGGATAATTTAAACAAATATATTAATTCCCTTGAAGATATAATAAAGAACGATACAAATCTTCTTTCGGAAATTAAAAATGAACTTCTTGCAATAAAAGATAAATATGGTGACAAGAGAAGAACTGAAATAATATATGATAGAAGTAGTGATTACTCAACGGATGATTTAATTCATGATGATCCTGTTATAGTTCTATTTACAAGAGATGGCTATATTAAAAGGATGAAAGAGGAAACCTACAAAACCCAAGGTAGAGGCGGCAAAGGGGTAATTGGTATTACCAAAAGAGAAGATGATGAAATTCAGGATATCTTCTCAGTAACTAATCATAAAACTCTTCTTTTCTTCACCGAAAAAGGGAAAGTCTTTTCTCTAAAAGTTCACAATATTCCAGAAGCGGAAAGAAGGTCAAAGGGTACACCTATCTCTTATTTACTTCAACTTGAACCAGACGATTCAGTTAGCACTGCATTAGCCATTTCTGATTTTAAGGAAGATAAAAGCTTATTAATGGTCACAGAGAGAGGAATAATTAAAAAGGTAGCTTTAAATAATTTTGAAAATATTAGAAGGAATGGAATAATTGCAATAAGACTAAAAAATGGTGATAAATTAAAAAAAGTTAGAATAATTAAAGATAATGATACTGTTATTATTGTATCAAAAAATGGCTATGCTGTAAGATTTACTGAAAATTTAAGAAAAATGGGTAGAGCTAGCTATGGTGTCAGAGGAATCAGGTTATCAAAAGATGATTCAGTAGTGGGAATGGAGATCGAAGAAGAAGACCATATGCTCTTATGTTTAACAGAGAAAGGTTACGGTAAACTTAGTAATTTTAAACTTTTTAGAAAGACAAAAAGAGGCACAAAAGGAGTTAGGGCTATTAAAATTAGCAGTAAGACTGGTCCTGTAGCTGCATGCAGGTCATTAAGGGGTGATACGAAGCTTATTATTACAACAGCTGCAGGTAATGTCATTCAAATTAATACAAAACAAATTCCTAAATTAAGTAGAAACTCTATGGGAGTAAGATTGATAAGGATTGGAAGTAATGATAGAGTTATAGCTGTAGCACGTGAATCATTAGATTAACGAAAGGAGAATAGAATTAATAAATGAGCAAAAAAGAAACCGATGAATTTAAAACTAAGGAATCATTCTTAAACAGTTTTTTCAGATTAAGAGAAAGTAATTCTTCCATTATTACTGAATTTATTGCTGGTTTGACAGCAGGTTTTGTTGTTTTATTTACTTTAATTACAAGCTCTAATCTTTTATCAAATGTAGTTGGTAGCGATCAACCACTTTTTTTTGGAGTTTTTCTTCTAATTGGGCTTGCTGTTGCAGGTGTATTCTCAATAGTTGCAGGCTTTTATACAAAACTCCCTATTGTATTTTCAAGTTCCTTGGGATTTACTTCCTTTTTAACTTTAAGCTTGATATCTGTATTGAGTCTGGGGTGGAATGTTGCTATAGCATTTTTTGTTATTGAAAGTGTTGTTTTCATAGTTGTTGCTTATACTTCTGTTGGAAAATGGATAATCAATGAAATGCCATCTTTTATGAATTTAGCAGCTCCACTAGCTCTTGGTGGTATTTTAATTTTCTTTTCCCTTTTAGGGGGAAAGTTTATCTCTTTTAAGGGAGACTCTCAAATTGTATCTTTTACTTTAAGAAATCCCGAGACATTTGTATTTGTAGTTGGAATTATAATTACATTTATTCTGCATAAAGTTGGAGCAAAAGGTTCATTATTATATGGAATGGCTCTTACAACCTTGTTGGGTATGTTTTTGCCAAAAGTATCTGGTTTTAACTTAAGGCAAGCAGCATTTATTTTGGCAGGTATTATTGTTGGATGGCTTCTACTTTATGCTTTCCTTGTTGATGCAAGAAAGAAATATGCTATTGAGCTATCTTTAGGTGTGGTAATAGTTGCAATGATTATTATCCTTATATTCTTTAAGCATCCAGATGCAATAATTATACCTCCTTCAAAATTAGCTGGAACTGATGGTATATTTGCTCTACCAGACTTTAAAAATATTCCTCTTGTTCTTTCAAAACCTATTTTATCTTTAGGTGATATGTTCGCTAAATTTGGCCAGCTTTTTATTCCATTAATCTCACTACTTTTTACTCATATAGTGATGATGATAGCACTCATAAAGTCCATATGGCTTTTCTTTGATGAGGAAGAAATATTTTCATCAAAAGAAAAAGATGTTTTAAATGGGAGATTATTAGTCACAGAGGGAACCGGATCTCTCGTTGCAGGAAGTTTTGGTTCAAGTCCTGTTTCATCAAGTTTTGGAACACTTATTTCTTTAGTTTCTGGTGGCAAAACTGGATTAACATCAGTATTTACCGGTATTATTATGATTCTATCGATGTTTATAATACCTTTAGGAAGTAAAATTTTTACTCCCTATACTGTAGCTCCTGCTCTCTTTGTTGTTGGTTTGACTTTGATTTCAAAAAGTTTTCAGTTGCATAATGCGGATTTAAAAGATAATATTGTACCATTACTCTTTACGGGTATTATAGCTGCCTTTACAATGAATATTTTTCAGGGTATAGCAACAGGATTACTTATCTATGTCATTATAAAGCTGCTTCATGGAAAATATGGAGAGATAAATGCATTTACCTGGATTTTACTCATTATATTGATAATAATTAGCTTTTATCGAATAAATATTCCTTTCTTAAGCTTAGGTTAGAAGTTTCTTAAACTTGAGTTTAAGTTAATTTTTTTTTGTTAATTTTAAAATATTTTGTTGGGTATAATTCTTTTTAGAAAATTTATAATTAAAACAGGAGGTAAAAGATAATGATAAACATTAGACCATTGGGCGACAGAGTTGTAATAAAGCCAATGGAAGCGGAAGAAACAACAAAAGGGGGTATAATTCTCCCCGATACAGCTAAGGAAAAACCTCAAAAGGGAAAAGTTTTAGCAGTTGGAAGTGGCAGAATCCTTGATAACGGAACGCGTGTTCCTGTGGATGTTCGTGAAGGCGATACAGTTATTTTTTCTAAATATGGTGGAACAGAGATAAAACTCGATGGTGAAGATTATCTTGTCGTTAGCGAGAGAGATATTTTAGCTGTTTTGGTTTAAATTTTTATGAAATTTAATATTAAACTAATATTAGGGGAGGCAATAAATGGCTGAAAAATTAATAAGTTTTGGCGAAGAAACCAGACAAAAATTATTAGAAGGTATCAACAAACTAGCAAATGCTGTAAAAGTAACTTTAGGTCCGAGAGGAAAACATGTTGTTTTAGAAAGAAAATTTGGTTCTCCAATTCTTTGTGATGATGGCGTAACAATTGCTAAGGAGATTGAACTCGAGGATCCATTTGAAAATGAGGGAGCTCAACTTGTTAAAGAGGTAGCTTCAAAAACTGCTGATGTCGCTGGAGATGGTACTACGACTGCAACTGTTTTAACTCAAGCTATTGTTAGTGATGGTCTTAAAAATGTAACAGCAGGAGCAAACCCAATTGCTCTTAAAAAAGGCATTGAAGAAGCTGTTAGGGTTGCAATTGATGAAATCAAAAGAATTAGCAAGCCGATCGAGGATAGAGATGATGTTGAAAAGGTTGCAACAATTTCATCTAAAAACACTGAGATTGGTAAATCAATTGCAGAAGCAATAGATAAAGTAGGAAAAGATGGTGTAATAACTGTTGAAGAATATGAAGGTTTTGATATAAAGGTTGATTTTGTAGAAGGAATGCAGTTTGATAGAGGATACATATCTCCGTATATGATTACCGATCCAGAGCATATGGAAGCAATAATTAAAGATCCTTATATAGTTATAACTGATAAAAAAGTTAGTTCAATTCAGGAATTCTTACCATTACTTGAGAAACTTGCAAAATCAGGAAAACCCTTCCTTTTAATTGCTGATGATGTAGAAGGAGAGGCATTAGCTACTCTCGTAGTAAACAAATTAAGAGGAACTTTTAATTGCGTGGCTGTAAAGGCTCCGGGATTTGGCGATAGAAGAAAAGAGATGCTTCAAGATATTGCTATTCTAACAGGTGGTCAGGTTATTTCTGAAGATATCGGAATCAAATTTGATAGTGTTGATTTATCTATGCTTGGTCAGGCTAATCAAATAAAAGTTGACAAGGACAACACCACAATAATCGGAGGAAGAGGTTCTTCAGAAGAAATAAAAAAGAGAATTGAGCAGATAAAGAGACAGATTAAAGAAACAAAATCTGATTATGACAGAGAAAAACTTCAAGAAAGACTTGCCAAGCTAACAGGTGGTGTAGCTGTTATAAAAGTTGGTGCTCCAACCGAGACTGAGATGAAAGAAAGAAAACATAGAGTAGAGGATGCTGTTGCAGCTACAAAAGCAGCAGTAGAAGAAGGCATAGTCCCTGGTGGAGGAACAATCCTTGTCCAAATTTCCTCTGCGCTTGATAAATTAAGATTAGGTAATGAAGATGAACAAACAGGAGTAAATATTGTGAAGAAGGCTTTATTTGAACCTGTGAAATTGATTGCAAACAATGCAGGAGTTGAAGGAGTTGTAGTTGCTGAGAAAGTTAAAACACTTCCATTAGGTCATGGATTTAACGCTGAAACTCTTGAATATACTGATATGGCTAAAGCTGGAATAATTGATCCTGCTAAAGTTGTTAGAACAGCTTTACAAAATGCAGCTTCTATTGGATCACTTATTCTTACAGCTGAAGCAGCAATAGCTGAGAAGAAAGAAAAAGAAACAACTCCTCCGCCACCAGCATATCCTGAATACTAATTCTTAAACGATTTTAGCTAACTAAGCTGATTATTAAGGGACGAGCCTTAAAACTCGTCCCTTAATTTTTTTATATAGGTGAAAGAAGGTATAATCAATGAAAAAATTATTATCACTTCTTATCTTAATAGTTTTAAGTTTTTCTTTAATGTCGTGTGATGAACTAATTTCTAAAATTTCTCACAAAGTTTTAGTGGAAACATTCACTGCTACCTGGTTAATTAAAGATTATATTGTACAGGAAGCATTTATAAAACTTGAAAACGAATTCAAAGACAAAGTTTCCTTTATGAAATGTTATGTTGACTCAAGTGATGATCATCCTTCTCCAAGGCTTTCTTGCAGCGAAGTAGAGCAGAGAATGGCATGGTATATGAATGATAAAGGGATACCAACAACTTTTTTTGATGGTGTTACTTACATTAAAGGAATTCCAACAAGTATCGAAGATACAGATCCACTTGAGGCAACATATAGAGAATATAAAGAAAATATTCTTAAAAGATTATCCAAACAACCAGATATTGCACTTCATGCTATTAGTGAATTAAGCGAGGACAAAAAGTCCGGCATAGTTAATATAAAAGTATTAGCTTTGAAAGACTTAGATAACTACAATGATTTGAGATTATATGCAACAATAATAGAAGATGACATTCAGTACAAAGCTATTAGTGGTGTAAATAATCATAAATTTGTTTTTAGAGATTACTTATCTTTGGAAAACAATGATAAAACTGATTACCTTGGAACTCCTATGAAAATAAAGAACAGAAATTTTGGTCTAAAGAACGATTTAT
>JAGPKI010000082.1:3957-6275 GCA_018054005.1 Caldisericia bacterium | reverse complement strand
GGATTTGCCATTGAATAATTTGTATTTGATTGAAATCTATTTCCATGATATTCGATATTACCAGGACCAATAATTTTAAGATCCAAATCATTCACAAGGTCTTTTGCAGGATCATTTGATTGTTTTGGAGTTCCAGGATAATCTGTCCAAACAAGTGTTGCTTTTAATGGTACAAAATCGTTATAACCATTTAAAAAATATTCCTTTTTGTTTCCGGTTAACAAACCCGTTACTTCATTATAAAATTTCCGCTTACCCTCGTCTGGATAGAGAGATTGTTTAACATCGACTCTTCCCCATCCTGAAGTAAAATTACCTAAATATAATGTATTACCATTATGATCGCGCAAATTTTCATAAAAGCAGCCATTAATTAATGTAGCTTTTAATAAAGCTGATGGTGGATCAGCCACAGATGGAACAGCTCTTGTTCGGTAATACTCTCTTATTAATGCAAGAGAGCCAGCAGTAACTGGAGTTGACATACTTGTGCCAGACATATTAACATAACCACCGTCTTTAAATGTAGAACGTACAACCTGACCTGGTGCTACTACATCAGGCTTTATTCTTTTGTCATGAATAGGTCCCCTACAGGAAAAAGATGGAATTGTAAGAGGATTATAACCATTATTATTGTTAAATGTTGCCCCAACAGTAACTATATTTTTTGCTGTTCCTTGTGTTGTAATATTAGTATCATTATTGCCTGCTGCAAAAACTGCAATAAAATTTTTATTTTCCCATAAATAAGTATCTATAAGTTGAGAACTTGTTGAATATCCTCCGGCTGGTCCTCCTCCCCAACTATCACTATGAATTCTTGCTCCATCACTATAAGCATCTTCGAATAGTACATCATATGATGGAGGGGCTACAGCATTTGGAATACCAGGATATTTTAAACTTTGCATAACCAATTGTGCTTTGGGAGCCATACCTTTGTATCTTCCAGATGGATTCGCTGTGTCTCCAGCACCTGTTCCAAGAATTGTTCCACTAACATGGGTTCCATGGCTCGTACTATTATCAGCCCAATCACTATTTCCTACTACTTCAGGATAAAAATGAGTTGCTACAATCTTTGCAGCAGGAAACCCAGGATGAAGTGTTGCCATATCCCCATTGCATAATCCAGTATCTCCAACTGCAACTATTTCACCATCCCCCTCGAGACCATTAACATTATTACTGTCTGCTTCATCTCTTATATTAACAACTTGAGCTGCTTCAGCGTTAAAAATTTTAACTGGTTCAACTTTTGTTACAGATAAAACATCTGGGTTGCTATATACAATTGCAAGTTTAGATGCTGGTAATTTATTAATGGTTAAAAAGCTAAATTCGCCCACTACTGAATATGCAACAGTACTTTTTGAAAAACCTATTGAGCCAACGAATTTATCTAAATCAAGGTCTTTTGTTGCAACAACATTAATATCAGAAAATTCCTCTATATTATCTAAAATATCTTTATTTACTTTGAGGTATGGAGGTATATAACCAGCAGTTCTAACAAATCTTTTTTCTTTAATAGATGAAAGATTATTGCCTTTTGTTTTAACAAGAAAAGCAAATGATGGAGCAGAAAAATAAAATTTTACATCCATACTTTCCAATTCATATTTCCACTCTTGTTTTATAGGACCAATAAATTGTAATAAAAATATAGAATAAGAGTCAGCTGGATAACTACCTAACTTGGACTCAATTTCAGGGGGGTATTTCATATTCTTTGCACCATCAGAAGTAAAGGTATATCCTGCATACTTTATTATTCCAACATCTTTAAGCTCTGTATAAGAAATATTTCTTTCAATAAGAAGTTGTTCCTGCTCATGAGTTATATTTGCATAAAAGAAACTTTCGTAAACTTCTATTACATCAAACCCTGATTTAATGTAACTTTCAACAGCTTCTTGCCTATTCTCATAGACAAGGACATATTTCCCATTTTGTGCAAAAAGCTCACCATTAAAAGGAACTAAAACTGAAAAAAGAAACATTAATACAATAATAACCCTAAGTAATTTATTCTTTAACATCTTCTACCTCTCCTTTTCAAAAGAGATTGGTCTCTACTAATAAAATCATGCAAATTTTCCATAAATTAAATACTTTTCTTTATATATAAGATTAAACAATCTAATGTCAAGAAAAATAATAAACCAAATTCTAACAAATTTTAAATACTTTTATAAAATAAAGTCCCCATATATAAGTGTGGGAAAAATTACATTTCTGCCACTCCTAAATGGGAAAAAATTAAAATGGATATCGACAACATAGTACACTTCTATGAAAGCTGAAATCCAGAA
>JAGPKI010000082.1:0-3857 GCA_018054005.1 Caldisericia bacterium | reverse complement strand
ATTTGTTAATAACAAGAAGGGATTTTGTTGCCAATTATAAACTCAAGACTTATAATTTAACTTGTAATTTTATTTTCTAAAATTTATATCTTAAAAAGGAGAAAAGATGAATTTTAAATTAGGTAAAATTCTCGGAATTGATATTTACATAAATTATAGCTGGATAATAATTTTTCTCCTTGTAATGTGGACATTTTTCTCTTATCTAAATACTCTAAATATAGCTGCCACTACTGGACTAAAATTAGCATCGAGCTTTATCTATTCCATTTTGTTTTTTGCCTCCCTTCTCTTGCATGAACTCTCCCATTCCTATGTAGCAAAGAAAAATAATATTGAGATAAAAAACATTACACTATTTCTTTTTGGAGGGGTGGCAAATATAGAGCGCGAACCTGACAACCCCAAAGTTGAGTTATTAATGGCTATAGCAGGACCACTAATGAGCGTTATATTAGGCTTTATTTATTTAGGGATTTCTTATCTGATACCTCAAAAAATTTTTAACCTCACATTTTTTAATCTTGGAATAATAAATATCTTCCTTGCAGTTTTTAATCTTATACCTGGTTTTCCGCTTGATGGTGGAAGAGTTTTAAGAGCAATAATCTGGCTTTATTCAAAAAATATTAAAAAGGCAACAATTATAGCCTCAAGAATTGGGGTTGCATTCGGTTTATTTCTTATATTCACAGGATTATTCATAATGTTCACAACACAGGATATTATTTCTGGATTATGGTTAGCTTTAGTAATTGGTCCTTTATTAATTCAGCTTGCCACAATGAGTGAATATAGAATTAAAGAAGAGGGTAGCTGGCTTGATGCTCCTGTATCTAAAATATGTAGCTTCACACTTAGAACTATTCCTGAAGATACAACTTTAGAAGAGGCAATAAATAATTATTTTTCAAAAGATCTACATGTAATTTACCCAGTTTTAAGCAACAATGGTGAAATAGATTATTTTATAAGCCTTGATGATATAATTAAAATTGATAAAGATAAATGGGCTACATTAAGAGTAAAAGATGTAGCAAAGCAAATTACACCAGAACTTACAATTTATACCGATGAACCAATTAGAAACCTACAAAGTATTTTCAGAGAAAGAGGAATAAAAAGGGTTTTTGTAAAGAAAAGATTTGAGGAGAAAATAGTCGGTATAGTAGTAGATTATGATTTGGAAAGATATCTAAGAATTCAATCAAATATATATGAGGGTAGAAGAAATAATAAATAATAAATTTTTCTCTCTATTAATTGTAATATCTTTGATTTGCGGATCTGCTCTAACACCCATTGATTCTAAGGCTGCTCAAAGCTCTAATTTCTTAATAAGAGTTCTTATTTCTGAAAATCTTGATACAGCAAATATTTCTCAGAATAATGAAGATGTTTGTTTGGTCTTTTCTGACAATAGAGAGTTTATATTGCCGGTAAAAGATGAGACAATACTTGCATTAGGATCAAAAGATGGAAAAGAAAACTATCATCTTAAAATAAAAGAGTCGAATAGTCTTACATCAGCAATAAAATTTGGTCAAGATCAAATCATTCCTATTATTCAAAATTCAGACCTTAATATTTTTATTTACCCTATTAATAATTCCCTATTTAATATTGAATTAGGTCCTTTAACATCCAAAGAAGACGCTGAATTTATTAAAAAAATATTATCAAATATTTCACATACAGTTGAAATTGTAAAATTTCCTCCCAGCTTTAGTGCTTTAGGTATTAAATTATACCAAAAATTATTTTTAAGAAGTGATTACTCCTATTCAGAAAAACCAACAAAAGTTTTTACTCTCAAGCTTAATGATGGCTTATTTTCTTATAAAGAAAGAGTCTATAGCGGAATGCTCGAAATCTATAAGCAAAAAGATGCAAAATTCTCAATTGTAAACTCCTTAGATATTGAAGAGTATTTAAGAGGAGTTGTGCCTTCTGAAATGCCATCCTCCTGGAGCTATGAAGCATTGTGCGCTCAAACAGTTGCAGCAAGAACTTATGCTTTTTCGAGAGTACTTTCTTCAAGAAAAAACGGTTCTTTTTATGACGTTTGCGATACTACTCATTGTCAGGTATACCTTGGAGCAAGAACAACTCCTACAACTGACAAAGCAATAAAAGACACAAATAATTTAATCCTTACTTATAATAGTTATCCCATTGAAGCAGTTTTCCACTCTTCAAGTGGTGGACAAACCGAAAATAATGAAAACGTCTGGTCAGGGGGTCCCCGCCCTTATTTAAGAGGTGTACCATCGCCTGGTGAGGAAATTTCACCATATTTTACATGGTATAAAGCATATAAAACTACCGATTTCTTAAATATTTTAAATTCTTATCTTAAAAAAAATGGTATCAATGAAATTAAATCTATAAACTCTATTGAAATAATAGAATGTGGTTGCTCACCAAGAGTTAAAAAAGTCTCAATTAAAAGCAAAGAAGGTGAGATAATTTTAAGTGGCTATGATGTCCAGAATATATTTTCACTAAAAAGTACATGGTTCAATTTCTTAATTTATACAATCAAAGATGAGATGCCTGCCCCACCAATAATAAAATACTTTAAAGAGAATTCTAACTATAATAAAAATTTACCATCAGAATATATTTACATTTATGGTAGAGGCTGGGGTCATGGCATAGGTTTGTCACAGTATGGTGCATATGCTATGGCAAGAAAAGGTTATACTTATAGAGACATACTATTACATTACTACCAGGGTACAAAGATAGAGCTTCTTGCTAACTATATCGCTCAATCTTCTTCTTTTTGTAGTGAAGAAATACAAAGTGGCTATTCAAAGCTATATTTTGAACCATCCCGGATAAATATTTATAAGGACGAAGATCCTTATAATATAACGCTCAAAGTTAATTCAACTGCAAATATTTATGGAGTATCTTTTACTCTGATTTTCAATGATACACTAATTAGTATTGATCCAGAGAATATAAAAGAGGGAACATTTCTTAAGTCAGACGGGAAAGATACAATTTTCCTAAAAAGCAAGGTTCATGAGGGAATAAAAATAGGAATTGTTAGAAGTGGAAGAGTGGGTGGCGTAAGCGGAGAAGGAGATCTATTATATTTCAATATTAAAGGCTTAAATAAAGGAAAAACATCTATAAAATTAACAGAAATTCAAATTAATGACCCTCAATTAAATCCAATAAGTTTTGATTGTGAACAATTAGAGATAGAAGTAAAAGAAAGGGATATTACCCCTCCTAAAACTATTATTACTTCTTACCCCGATAAATTCACCAATAAAAAAACTGTCTATTTTGAATGGTTTGGTACAGACAATATTACAGACACGAAATCTTTATTCTATTCTTTCAGATTAAACGATGAACCCTGGAGTCAATTCAGTCAGGAAACATCTCGTTATTTTAATCTCGTATATGACGGAAACTATAGATTTGAAGTAAGGGCAAGAGATGAAGCAGGTAATATCGATCCTGAACCACCTATTTATGAATTTACATTAGATAGTACTCCACCAATTATTAAACTTTCCACTTATCAAGAAAAAACTTTAGAAAAGTTTATTACATTTAATGGAGAGACAGAGCCTGATGCAACTCTTCTATTAAATGGAGAGATCCTTCAGTTAGATTCTTCTGGTAAATTCAGTTATATTGCAGAATTAAAGATTGGTGATAACTTATTTAGATTTATAGCAATAGATAAAGCAGCAAACTCACGAGTTCTTGATATAACAATTACGAGGGAAACTATTAAACAGACCGTTATAAAACTCACAATAGGAAGCAAAAAAGCTTTAGTCAATGAAGAAGTTTTAAACTTAGATGTAGCCCCTTTTATAGAAGAAGAT
>JAGPKI010000004.1:20808-27562 GCA_018054005.1 Caldisericia bacterium | reverse complement strand
AAGATGATTTTCGCAATGTTGAGAGCAAGGTTGATAAAATAGTATTTGCTTCTCATCACATCCATTTTTATGAAGGTGTGATTCAGAAAAAGACACCTGAATGGGATTTCAACAATGCCTTTATGGGGAGTAAAAAAATTGGAGACTTTGTTAAATCAAGGGAGAAAGTATCACTCATATTATTCGGTCACTCGCATGTTCCAGGCAAATGGCTTATAGATAGTAGAATACCTGCCTATAACCCACCGCTTCTTATTAACAATAATAACAGTTTTCTGGAAATAGAAATATAATGACCTGTCCCCTTAAATGAGAACATTTTTAAATTACTATTAATTATACACATAAACATTCTTTTGCAAATTCCTCCGGAGTTCTATAGTTTAAGCTGCTATGTATTCTTTCTTTATTATAGTGGTTAATGTAACTGCCAATAATTTCTTTAGCTTCAACCAAAGTAGTAAAAACATGACGATTTAAGCATTAACATCTTGCGTTTATTAAAGAAGGATTCGATAAACCCATTTTGGAAAGGTTTACCTTTATCAATAGTCTCATGTTTAATTCTTTCATAGTTCAAATACCTGTTAAAAAAGATTGATAATACCAGTAGACCTACACTATTTAACATATAAGAGCTTGAATTTATGAATAGTTTAAGATTTAATTATTTTTAACTTGTAAAGTCAGGTTTAATAATTTGTCCAGTTTTTGTGTGGAACTTCATTATTTTTCTGAATAAGTTACAAAGCATATGAGAGTCATTCTCTCTGATGAAAGAAAATGGAGATTATAGTTCATACTATAATAATTTCATCAAGAAAATTAATGAGGTCAACGCTTCGAATAAAAAATAGATTCATTGTGTTATAGGTGTAGCATTAACTATCTTCCAGCCATCATTTGAATAATTTTTAAGATTAAAACTCACTATCGCAATCTCAGAATTTAATATCTCTTCAGTTATAAAATTAACTTCACTACCTCTTACTTTTACAATTATGGTTGCTTCTTTTCCGTCAATGGATTGAGTAATTACCTCGATTATTTCAAATTTTACCCATATTGGAAGTTCTGGATCCTCTTTAATTTCTGGAAAATAATCAGCAAGAAAAGAAAGAAATGGAGCTAAATCTAAAATGTCAGAAAGGTTAACACCTGTTATTGCACCAATGATTTTGTTTGTTAAATTAAATAACCTTTGGTACTTTGGTTCCAAACATGAAACAGCTGTGTTAATATCCTTGTTATTTATTGAATCAAAAAAAGTCACAACAGTATCTATAGGTTTGGGTTGAGGAGAAAAATAAAAACAACCCACTAAAGAAATCGATAAGACTAAAATAAGAGCAATACAAAAATATTTTCTCATGATATCATCTCCTATCAAAAGTTTATCATTCATTTGAGCAAGTTATTGTTATTTTTTGCTGTTTTCCATCCCATTCCACATTAGCACCAATTGCTTCACTTACGAAACGAATAGGAATAAAAACTCTACTTTTGATTATTATAGGGGGTGTTTGCAGTTGATATTGTTTTCCATTAATATATGCATATTTTTTACCAACGAATAACTTGATTTCTAATTTTCGTTGAACAAAATTTAGATAAACACTCTGATCTGAATTATTCCACTGAACAATAGCTCCTAAACTTTCGCCTACAAATCTTAAGGGAACCATTGTTATATTATTAACAATCAAAGGAACTACTGATGAATCTGCAGAGTCGATACTTTTGGGTATACCATTTACTAAAGCTTTATTCTTCCCAATCCAGAGCTCAATTACTAATTTATCTGATTCAACATTTATCTCGATAGGTAATTTGAATTCATATAAATCAATGTAATTAGAATCTGACGGAGTGAACACAAAAGAAAAGTAAATCTCGCCAATATGCTTACCTACTGGTAATCCATTTGTATTGATTTTAAAGTTATACACTTGATCATGTTTTACAATAATCTCCTGTTCAGGTAAAGAAATCCAGAATGTATTTGTGCTTACAAGCATTTTTAAATTTCCTTTAATATTTTTAACCTGGACAGTATATTCTACAGCAGTATTTTGAATTATTTTGTCTATATTAAGTAGTTTAGGTTCAATTTCTGGTAAAGGTGGTAGGGCAATCCAGTGAAAATATATTTCTTTATTCTGGTCATTGTTCTCTATTGAAATTGATATATTGTAAATATCTGGTTTTAATGTGCTACAATCTATAATAAAACTTACTTCTATTGATTCGTTTTCTTTTAAATTAAAAGATTCTGATGATTTTAAATCTAATATTTTATTTACATTAACAATAGAGCCAACTAATGCACCTGTTCCAACATTTTTAATAACAAAAGAACCTTTTATTAAATCATTAATATTAACATTACCAAAGTTAAAGTTAAGATCAGGGTTAAAATTTTTATCGTCAGAGAAAATTGATATAATTGGTTTTGGATGCGAGAAATATATTTTAATCTTAATAAGCTTTAAAATTTCATCCTTTGAGTAAACATTAATAAAGCTTTCAATTTCACCGATTAATTCCTCTTTGAACTGAGCAATAACTTTAATCAATCTTTCCTCTTTTTTACCTATATTAACTTCTTTAGGATCAACTGTTATCCAATCTTGACCAGAAACAAGCTTTAAATTAATGACACCTCCACCTTTATTTGAGAATACAAGAGTTTTTTCAATTATTTCTCCTTCATTAATAGAGCCAAAATCTATTAAATCAGTTGAGATTTCAAGCATTGGCTCTAAATCCCTTATTTCAAAAAGTATTCTCAGTGAGTAACTGTCGCTTGGATTATTTTTGTTTGTAATTTCAATACTTTTTTCGTATTTCCCAACTTTATAATTTGATGAATCAATTAATATCAAACAATTTTCACTCTGAGAGCAAGATAATTTTTGTGGATATTCTTCAATAATTGTATCTGTACTATCTTGGCTAAGTTGAACATCTATCTTACCGCCACCTATGTTTGAAAGACGAAAAGAGAAACTTATTTTGCTTTCAATTAAAATTGGAGAAAGTGAGTAATATGATTTTGCTGCTACTTGCAGTTTCGGTTTCCTTAATTCATAAGGTGTTTCAAAGATACAATCAATTAACACGAACTCCTCGATATTCTTACCATTTTTCATCAAATTTACAAGAAGCTGGTTCAATTTCAGTTTATTATCTAATATATTTAACTTAGGACTGAAAGAATCAAAAAAATAAGAACTATAGAAAGGAGCATATGATTTAGGTAATAATGTCTCAAGTAAATTTATTTTCCACAAAAAATTCATATTGAAATCAAACTTAAATAGGTAAAAGTCATTGACATTGGCTTTACACAATAAGTAAATACCATCATCTTGTTTAAAAACATTTAAGCATTCAAAACAGCTTGGAAACGACTTAATCGGAGTTATTTTACCTTCTTTATCTTGTTCTCCTGATGCCTCAAGTGTAAATAGGGAATTTTCATAACAGAAAATCATTCTTCCTTTTAATTCTGGAGGTATACGATTATCTTTTGCACTTAAATAAACCATATCCGGGAAACTGTATTTATCGAATGGGAAAAATACTTTCATAATAGCTTCTTCAAAATTGTTGTTCGTTAATATTAGAGTATTGTATTTTTCTACATACATTAGTATATAGTTTTCGTCAAGTTGTTTTATTCGAGTATACGGCTGAGGTCCACTGTATAATTGTTCCCCTAAATTATTAATGATAACTGCTCTATTATATTGATTTTTAACACCTCCATTTGGATAAAGTGTAGCTATATATAAACTATAATTTAGTCCATCGGACATCTGATATCCCGAAACAATATATTCTCCATTTCTTAATGGGATAATATTTAAGGCGCTATCATCGCAATGACCTCTACATTTATTCTCTGATAAAGTTCCGTATTTGCTACGATATAACTCTCTTCCATCTTTATCGATGACAATGATACAGACATCCTTATCTTTGCTACCACTATAGTCTTGTTGTTCTAAAAATCCAACAGCAATGTAGCCTTCAAATTCTCTCCTCTCTATTACATCAAATGCGGCTCCGAGACCTGTTTCACTCTTTTCGCCCTCTGATTTCATATTTGGAATAAATTCCCATTCTTTTGAACCATCTGATTTATATTTTGATACGCAAAATCGACTACCTTTCCTTACAGGAAGTGAGGAGGCGATTACTATACCTCCATCCTTTGTGCAATAGAATCCATTACCATCGTGCCTTCTCGAAAATTCAATGGGATCCTCTGAAAAAACTTTTCTATTAATTTCTACCTTTTCTAATGGCGGAGGATTAGGTAAAACCTCTCTACTTTTTATTACTCTCGGTTCAGAAGGAGAATCAGTTTTAACTGGGTTAATCAATTCATCCCCGTTGCTATATTTATTGCTTTTTAATATATTTCTATCTCCTAACGAAAGCATTGGATCTCCAATAAAAGATAGGGAATATAAGACACTAATTGCCTTTAACTTATTATCGTAGTTTGTGTTTTTGTAGATTTCATAATATTTACTAATTGTATCATTGAGAGCATTACCTATTTCAATTTTATTAGCTACTTGATTGATCCAGTGAGAGAAGATTTCAAAATTTATTTCATTTCCTAATTCAATCAATGAAACATCAATACTATTCCCTCCGAATATAGCTCCAGTATTTGATAACACATCAATTGAGAAATTATCAGCACCTTCTTGCCATAGTGAAGGTGACTGCATAGAAAAGAAAAATGTTTGTTTATTCTTAATTTCTGAAACTGAAGTACCATCAAAAACAATTTCATCTTTAATTTCTTCTGACTCAGCCAAACCATTTTTGTTAATATCCTTTACCCAGTAGGTTTTAACTAATGATTTTGTATTTCCTTTTAAATTAAAACAAGCAATAGAAGGATTAATATTAGCGAGATAAGTATTGATAGATGATTTAGATAAACATCCATCAGCTTTATGAATCCATTTGGAGGATTGAATTCCAGATGCTTCATATAATCGATAACAGTTGTAAGATTTCTCAATATTCTTTATGATAGTTTCGCAGAAATTAGCATTATCAATTTCTTTGATAAGTTCATTAGAAATTGCATGTTCAAATTGTTGAAAACTTGCGGTAAATAAAACATTGTTATTTCTTTTTCTTGTATACAAATCTATAATTCTTTGGAAATAGTTCTCAATTTCCCTTGGAGATGAAAAAGGAAGTCTTCCGATCATTATTTCAGGGTTAAATTTAATTCTATCATCTTCTATTTCCCCATATATACCATCATTGTCAAAATCCCACTCAGAGGTAAGATCTGAAAAAAATAAGTCAGAATAAATGTAAGGTACTTTTAAAAACTTACTATTTTGTCCATCAGGATATAATTTCATATAAGGAAACTGTGAACCAACAAATAAGATATAACTAACATCTCTTGAATCATAAATTTCCTTTATGAAAGATTTCAATTGTTTGCATCTTTCAATTTCATTAGGATCAGAAGATTTAAAAATCTCTGATGCAAGATATATTGAAACTGTTTTACCTAATCCTTCTTTTAGAAATGAAGTCCAAACCTTTGTAGATTCTAAGTACTGATCTTCGCAGATTAATACATATTCAGCTTTTTCATCAGAATAAATAGGATTTGCTTTAGATAAGAAAAATAAATTTGTAAAGAAAAACATAAGAATAACAAACCAAACAATGTTTCTCCTTTTCATTGCTTAACTCCCCTTTTTAACTTTCAAAATGATATTAATTGATTGAGTTTCTTTGTCCCAGTCAACTTTTGCTCCAAATGTCTCAGAAATAAATCTTATTGGAACTAATACTCTGTTATTTATGATAGTAGGCGGAGCATCTAATGTAACAGTCTCTGGATTCTTATTTAGTTGTGGAAAATATTCAATTCTCGCTATATTATTACCAACCCAAAGGTGAATAATTATGTCTTCGAAAAAAATTTGCACTTCATTTGTTGGATAACCAATCCAGTTAACTTTGGCTTGCATAGCCTCACTAACAAATCTAATTGGAACAAAAGTTCTATTTTTTATTAGCTGTGGAGGTGAATCTAATTCATATAGAATACCATTAATTTTTGCAAATTTGTTTCCTATCTGCAAATCAATAACAATTTTCTTTTCTGTAAAAAAAACTTTTATTTTAATCCTTTTATTCCCACCATTACTAATGATGTCTATGAAATCTTCATAAGCTTTTTCTTCTACCTCAGTTCCAGTGTTAATATTTAAGAAAAGAGTAATATTCTGGTTCCTATATAGAATAAATTCAGACTGAGACAATGTTACCCAACTTATGGGATTATTTACTTGTATCTTTAAAGGTTCCTCACCATTATTCCATAAATTAAGTGATAAACTACTCATAGAACCAATTTCGACATTTCCAAAATCAAGATTGTCACTCGAAATCATTAATTTCGGCGGGAAAGGCATTCTATTAATTAAGACTGGAACTTCAAAATTTCCAATATTCGAAATTAAGATTATTTTTTCTTTATATTTTCCTATATCAATTATTATGGGGTTAAATTTACATTTAATCGAAAGTTTTTCACCACTGAAAATACGAAAATCTTTCTCACTTAGCTCAATCCAGGGGATAGAAGTTTTTATTTCTCCTTCTAAAATACCATCACCATCATTTTTAATGGTTAATTCTTTTTCTATAACTTCATCTGATTTAACATCTCCCAAATCAATTATAGTTGGAGAAA